>JAJYKC010000084.1 GCA_021788955.1 Acidobacteriota bacterium | reverse complement strand
GCATCGAGTAGTTTTTCCGGCTTCGACGAGCCGCTCACAACCACGTCGCCGCTGGAAAGTTCCAAACGGACGCCCCGGTTGCCGCGGGCGATCATTGCCATTCCCCGGCGCGTCTTTCGAATACCGTAGCCGCGGAAGTCGCGGATCGGATCGTACGTGACGACCTTCATGGACTTGATGTCGGCAGGGGCCAGGCGCCGCTCGCGCCAGAAACCACGCATGCGCACCCGGATGCGCTCCGCAGTGACATCGGTGGAGAGCCGCACGGTCACCAGCCGCAAGTAAACAATCACGAGGAAGACCGTCAGCGTGACTAGCGAAGCGTTCGACGGAGGCTGTTTGCCAATCGGATGTCCCAGCACAGCCTGCCAGAACGTAAACCCGGCCATCATAAGCGGCGGGATCGCCAGGGCGACGCGAAGCCGGAGCTGGGGAAAGCTCTGTTCTTCGCGGAATAAGGCCGACGCGCCGCTCGCCAAGATAGGTCCGGACCGGCTCCCAGTCTAGCGCAGCAGGCCCTGAGTGTACTGGAGCACAGCGAACTGGCTGTGGTAGTCGTACTTCGCGTTGAGGTTCTCGATCTCGGCCTGCGTCAGGTTCAGTTGCGCCTGCGTCAGTTCGACGATCGTGCCCAGCCCGAGGTTGTACCGCCCCTGCGCCAGTTGCAGCGAAAGCGACGCCTCGGCAACCAGATGCGTGGTCACGTCAATTCGCTGGAACGAAGTGACGGAGCCGCTCCAGGCCACGCGCACATCGCGCGTTATGCGCTCCATTTCGTTGCGAAGCTTCTGGTCCGCCACGATCGTCTGATAGCGCGCCGCCTCGCGCCGCGCCGTGAACAGATGGCCGTTAAAAATCGGAATGTCCACGTTGACGGCGGCGCCTTCGTAGTAGTCCGACGGCATGCGGATCGGGCCGTCATGACCAAACAGGGGAAGAAAACCCGCCGCGCCGATCAGGCTTACCGTTGGGTAAGACAGGTCGCGCTCGGCGCGCTCAAATTTCCGGGCCGCGTCGCCCGACAACCGAAGGCTGGCCAACTCCGGCCGGTTTTTGACAGCCGTGTCGATCAACGAATCCACCGTGTTAGGCGGCGTCGGCGGCATCGGCTCGTCTACCAGCGCAAATACGGTGTTCTTGTCGATACCGAGAGAGCGGTCCAACTCGGCCCTCTGGCTGTCGAGCTGATTCTGGGCGCGTATGAGGAGTAGCTTCGCCTCGGAAACGTCCACATCGGCGAAGCTGACATCTACCTCTGAACGGAGCTTGTTATTGGCGAGGGCGGTGATCTGGTCCAGCAGAAGCTGGCGAGCAGCCACGGTTTCCTCCGCCACCTTCACCAGCGCCTGCGCCCGGAGAACCTCGAAGTACGCCCGGTCCACCGCAAGAAGGACGTCGTACTTGTTTGTCAGTACGTCCTGCTGCGTCGCTTGCTCCATGAGCTTCGAGTTGGCGACCAAGTTCGGAGTGCGACCGGAGTCCGTGATAAGTTGCGAAAATGTGACGCCCGCTCCGAAGTGATTAAACAAATAGGGCATCGCAAACGACCCCGCGCCGAGACGGGCATTCTGGCTCGCCTGTGAACCCGTCAGGTCTCCGTCAAGGACGGGATAGTAGGCGGCCTTGTTCTCGATGATGTGCTCGTCGGCGGTCAGAACCTCATTCTGTGCGGCCGCGATGAGCGGGTGATTCTTGAGCGCAATCTCTTCCGCCTGCGTCAGTTTCAATGGCTGAGGCCCGCCGGCCGCTCCAGGTTGTGGCGCCGTCTGGGGCATGGTCTGCGGGACAGTCCCAGACTGGCCGTAGCAGGCCACGGCCAGCAGTGCGGTAGCGAAACAGAGGACGACTCGCTTCATTAAGAGCATGGCTTGTTTCTCCAGACTCGAATTAGTTAGTTAGTGCCCGGCCGGTTCCGGAAGCGTCGGTGGCACGGAAACCGCAGTGCCCGGCCGATTCTTCTTCCCGTAAACCAGCAAGTAAGCCGCCGGCACGATGAACACCGTGAAGGCGACGGACGAGGACAGTCCGCCGATGATCGCTCGCGCCATCGGCGCATACTGCTCGGCGCCCTCGCCCATCTTCAACGCCATCGGTATCATACCGATGATCGTCGCGAGCGAGGTCATCAGAATCGGCCGCAGGCGCACGCGGCAGGCTGTGATCACAGCATCCATCGGCGACAGACCCTGATCTTCCAGTCGGTGCGCGAAGTCGACGATCAGAATGCTATTGGAGTCCGCGATGCCGATAAGCATCAACACGCCCATCAGCGACATCACGTTCAAAGTTGTTCCTGTAAGTGGCAGGATGACCAGCACGCCGATGAACCCCATCGGAATCGCGAGCATGATGAGGAACGGATCGACGAAAGATCGGAACTGCGCGATCAGAATCAGCAACAGCAGGATGAACGAGATCGAAAACCCGAAGCCAAAACTCACGAATGAGGCGTTCATCGACTGGACCATGCCGTGCAAACTGATACGTACCTGGTCGGGGAATTCCGACTTCGACGCCGCGAGCATGTTCAGAATCTCGGTCCGGACCCTGCCCAGATCTTCGCCCTTTGGGGTCACGAATACATCGACCACACGCTGAATCTGATAGTGGTCGACCTCGGTTGGTGTCTGGATCTCACGAATCTTCACCACCGAATCGAGTGTGGTGGGTTGTGTCAGGTTCGGCGCCCGGAGCGGGATATTCTTGAGGTCGGCTATGGTATGAATGGCTGGCCGGCCGTGCTCGAAGTACTGCACCGTCAGGTAGTAGTCGTTGCCGTTCGAGCGGTCAACCCAGTAATTCGGCGCAATCTGGTAATTCGAGTTCAACGCCGTGATTACGTTGTCGACCACATCCTCCTGCGAAAGACCAAGTTCGCCGGCATGAACGCGATCGATATCGAGATTTATCGCCGGATAGTTCATATCCTGGGGAATGTAGACCTCGCCGACGCCGCGCATCCGCCGGATCCGTGTCGCTAGCGTCTGCGCAATGTCGTAGATCTGGTGTAGTCGTGGGCTGACGACTTGGACATCGATCGGAGCCAGCGCGCCGCTGTTCAAAATCGCGTCCACCATCGAACCGCTGCTGAAGAAGGTTCGAAGCTCGGGATACTCCCGATCCATCGCTTCTCTGACTCGATCCATGTACTCGAAGCTTCCAATACGATGTTCGTCTTGCAACTGAACTTGCACGGTCGCCGTGTAAGGACCAGCGTTCGTCGTGTAAAGCGATGAGAAGTCGGGAACCACGCCGATGTTGGAGACGACCATTTTGAAATCGTCCGGTTTTACAACGCGGCGGATCAGATCCTCCACCCTTGCAACGTACTGCTCCGTGTTCTCGATCCTGCTTCCCGTCGGCGCCTTCAGATTGATGGTGAACTGGCCCGCGTCAGTCTGGGGGAAAAAGGCCAGGCCAAGGAAAGGATAGATAAGAAGGCTCGCGAAAAAGAGACCCGTGAGCAACGCCACCGTGAGGCCCGGCGCCTTGCACGCGCGCCGTACCCAAAGTTCGTAAAAGTTCAGGAATCTTTCGAATACCCGATTAAACCAGGCATTGAAGCGCCCGCCCCAGGTGAGATCTTCCTCGGGCCCGACTTCACCCTCATCCGCGCCGTCTTCGGCGTGTTCTCCATGCGCGCCCGCGCTGTGGTGGGCCGTTAAGAACTTCGAGCAGAATAGCGGGATGACGGTCATTGCGACCACGAACGAGGCTAGAAGGGATAAGCAAAACGCCAGCGCCAGAGCGGAGAACAGAAACTTACTCACGCCAAATAGGAACGTGACAGGAAAGAAGTCCACCACGTCCACCAGCGTCGCGGCAAGCACGGCCAGATTGACTTCCGCGCCGCCTTCTTCAGCCGCCACCTTTGGCGAAGCGCCCATCTCCAGGTGCCGGTAAATGTTTTCGAGCGAGATGACCGAGTTGTCGATGACGCGGGACAGCGCCAGCGCCAGGCCGCCCAGAATCATCGTGTTGATCGTGGCGCCGAGCAGTGACAGCACCACAAACATCGCGAGCGCCGAAATCGGAATCGAAAGCAAAACCGCAACGGTAGCGCGCAAACTCCCCAGGAAGATAAGAATCATGATGCTGGTCAGCACCAGCCCCATCAACCCTTCGTGGGCGACGGTCTTCAGCGCGTTCTTCACATACACCGATTGGTCAAATACAAGCACCGCCTTCATCTGCGACGGAATGTCGTAGAGGTGGTCGGTCAGTTTGCGGACACCGTTCACCACGGCGATGGTGTTCGTATCGCCGCCTTGCTTCATGATTGGGATGTAACAGGACCGCTGGCTGTCGACGCGCACCAGATTGTATTGGATCTGCGAGGCGTCTTCCGCCTTGCCAATATCCTTGACCGACACCCAACTCGTGCCCACCGTCTTTATGGGCGCGTCGTCCAACTGCTTCATGTTGTCGACGAGGCTGTTGGAATACACGTAGTAGTCGTACGGCCCCATCTTCACGTCGCCCGCCGGAAGAATCAGGTTGCTGCTGTTGACCGCCTTGACGACATCCATCGGGCTGAGTTGGCGCGAATATAGCTTGTAGGGGTCGACATATACCATGATCTGCCGGTACTTTCCGCCGAACGGAGGTGGTATCTCGGCGCCCTTGACCACCGCGATCTGATTTCGGATCGCAAACTCCGCGTAGTCGTGTAACTGCGTCTGGGTAAGTCCTGCGCCTTTGACCGTGACCAGGCAGACCGGAAGGCTCGATGCGTCGAATTTCAGCACTACCGGGGGCAGAGTTCCGGGCGGAAGCCGCTTCAAGTCGGCCAGCGCCAGATTCGAGATGCTCGTGACGTCTGAGTCCGCGTTTGTGCCGGGTTGGAAGTATACCTTAATGATGCTGACTCCCAACATCGAGCGGGATTCCATGTGATCGATTCCGCTACCCAGCGTGAAGAACCGCTCCAGTGGATCTGTGATATCGGTCTCGATGTCCTGCGGCGGCATGCCGGAGTAGAAGGTCGCCGCCACCACCTCGGGAAGATTGATAGGTGGAAAAAGGTCCACCGGCATATTGGTGATACTCACGCCGCCGATGACGACAAGCGCCAGACAGCAAACAATGATGAAGTACGGATTACTAATCGAAAAACGCGGCATGGACTACTATTCTCCCGACGCCTTCTGGCCCTTATATTCAACGAGTTGGACCATGTGGACCGTTACTGCTTCGCCCGGGCGCAGTCCGGCTCGGTCGCTCACGACCACTTCATCGCCTTCGGAGACTCCCTCCAGGGCCTCGGCGTCGGTGTCGGTTTGAACTCCGAGGCTAACTTTACGTTGCACAATCTTGCCCGCGGGATTGACAATCATCACCATCGCTCCGTTGTCGGATTTGTCTATGGCCTGCAGCGGCACCGCGAGCGCATCGTCCTTGCGGTCCAGGGTAAGAGTCGCTTCCGCATAGAGTCCGGGCATTAAGGTGGCGTCCGGATTCGGGACGTCGACTTCCGTGTGCATTGTGCGCGTGTCTTCCTTGACATCCACCGAGAAGCGGGTCACCCTGCCGGGGAAGTCCCGGCTGAGCGCCGGAACGCGAACGCTGACCTGATCGCCGATATGAATAAACCGGACATAGGACTCAGGCACCGGAATGACGAGCCGGAACAGGTTCTCCTGCGAGAGGCGCACCAGCGGCAATACTTGCGTGCTCGAACCCGTGCCGGCCTGCATCAACGTGCCGTAGTTGGCGTAGCGCTGTGTCACGACGCCGTCAAAGGGAGCGGTGATTTTCGAGTAGTCAAACAGGGCTTGGTCGTGTTCACGCTTGGACTGCGCCGCGGCAAGTTGGCTCTCAGACGCTTCAAGCGTAGCCTTGGCGGCCTCCACCTGTGCTTCCGAACCAAGCGCCTTGCCCTCTGCATCATCCACTTCCTGTTGCGCCACCAGCCCCGGCTTGGTCTTAGCCACACCGTCCAACCGGTCGAACTCCAATTGACTTACCTTGTGCTGGGCTTCGCTCCGCGCCAACTCGTGCTCAGAGTGCGTAACCATATCCCGCGCGTTCTTAATCGCCGCGTCATCCTCCCTCAGTTGTGCCTCGAGCTCGGGTATCTCGAGTACTGCCATGAGTTGGCCCGTCTTCACTCGGCTCCCGTAATCGACGTACAGCTTCTGGACATATCCGGCTTCTTTCGCGAATACGTCGATTTCCTGAAAAGGAACCAACTCGGAGGAAACCGTGAGCGTCCGGCCCAGGTCCCTTTTCCCGATCTTGACTACACCGACCGTGACAGCGGCCGGTTCCGCGCTGGCGGCCTTCGCCGCCTGTGTGCCTGAGCAACCGGACAGCAACGTTGTGGCCACCGCAGCCAAGCCGAAACTGCCGTACAAAAGTATCTGCCTAACCATATCAATCCCTCGCATGAAACTCGTCTAACTGGTCTTCTAACTCAGTTCCTGGAAGCGGGCCGCAAGCTGATCGAAACTGAACTCGGCTGAACGGCAAAACGCGAATAACTCCTGCTCCCTCCGCCGGATCTCTTCGGCTACCCGCGGAACCTCGGAAGCAATGGTAAGGGGAACAGTCTGTACACCGTGCCTGTCCCCATGGATTAAGTCTCCCGATCTGATCTTCAACCCCCCGATCTCGACCGGCTCCCCAAACTCCACAATGTGGGCATAGGCGTGAGATACGCTCACGCTTCCTGCGAAGAGTTGAAATCCCGTCGCTTCGACCGCTTCAAGATCGCGGACAGCGCCATTCGTCACACAACCGACGCACTGCAGGGCTCGCCCAACAGTGGCATGAACCTCACCGACGAACGCCCCGATCCCTGGCACGCGATCCACATCCTGAATCACCAGAACTCTCGGCCCTGGCACTGTAAGCAGGTACTTCCACCAATCCATTCGGTTGAAATAGCATCGGCCGGTCATAGGTGGAGACGAGGCGCGGATACGGCACGTCGCCGCGTAGCCGACCGTGGAAGGTAGTTCCGGAAACATACAGCGAACTCCGCCCGTTATGAATCCTTCGTTGCGGAGCCGAACATTGAACGTCTCGATCGCATTCGACACGGTGCAGGAGTCAAGGGCGGCAAGTTTATCTAAATCATCAGGAGAGAGATGGAGTGTTGGGTTCATCGGGCACGCACAGGGTGGAGACTGTACAACAGCTTATCGCGAAGCAGCCTCCCTACGGTGGTTCTCTGGCCGGCCCGCCCAACTCCCGGCGAAGGTGATGGCCCGTTTCAGCTCGTCATAGCGATAGGGCTTGGTCACGACATCGTAACCACGGTGCTGGATGACTTCATTCCAGAGATACTCATCAGCGACGGGCGAAGCCAACAGAATACATGTTCGCTGCGAGAGACTTGTCAGACGCGAGAGCACTTCGCGCCAATCCTCGCCGGGCAGATCGCGATCACAGATAACGAGAGCATACTCCTGACTCTCCAACGCCGCAACGGCTTCCTCCGAGGACCGGGCCGAGACAATCCGCCAGCCGTTGTCACCGGCGATTCTCCGGAGCTCGATCTCGTTTTCGATGTCGGCTGTGATAGCAAGCAGGCGGATTTCCTTTTGCGGCTCCTCTTGTACTTCTCCCGAGTCGCTCCTGCCCGCTCTCCAACCCAGAAATAGACGTCTCAGGTCAAACAAGGGGAAATACTCCGTCGCAACAATTACCGATCACCGGCCGGGGGGAAGCACTCTCGCTCATCCAGAGGCATGGCGTGCGGATGAAGCGAGGTCAAGGGATCCGCCGGACTTTGAGGGAAGTGGCAGGGTGGAAAGGGGGCCTGTCACCTAACGAATCCCTTGCCCTCACAACTCGATACTACCGGCTTCCTCAGTTTCGGAACATACCCTGTGACCATGATTTTCGTCCCCGGATGGCCGTATGGCGGAATTCGCCTCGTCGAGCAGCTTCCTTCCACGCTTTCCCCCTCCTCCGTTCCCCTTTCGTTGAAATTCGGTACGATCGAATGGAGGGAGCGGACGAAGTGGAGAAAATAAGGATCTTGCTGGCCGACGACCACACGATCCTGCGCGCCGGCATGCGGTTGCTTCTTGAGGGGCAGCCGGATTTCGAAGTCGTGGCCGAGGCATCCGACGGGCGC
>JAJYKC010000083.1 GCA_021788955.1 Acidobacteriota bacterium | reverse complement strand
GGGTTCCGTTGAGGCTATCGCGCAGCGAATCCACCGCGATGCGGGAAGCCAGTTCCCCGGCCTGCGCTCCGCCCATCCCGTCGGCCACAACAAAGAGCCCTTCGTTCCCGGCGTAATAGGAATCTTCGTTGTTCTGACGGACGCGCCCCTGGTCGCTGATGCCAAACCATTCCCACATGGTCGGCCTATTATAATCCGATTCCCCTACTTTCGTTTCGTCTGAAATACGTCCTGTAACTGCCGGTAGGCGCTCTCCTCGAAATTCGTCTTGATTCGGGCCAGGTTCCCGGTGTTGACGCCGGCCGGTCCCGCTCCCGAACGGCAGCGGTCCAGCAGCATGGCCGCGTCTTTATCGGAAGAATCCCGCTTCAAGACGGCTTCCAGGTGGGGTGTCGCCCCGGAACAGTCGCCTTTCTTGTAGAGCGCGTAGCCGGTGTTGAACTGATACACAGGGTCGGAGGGGTCGTCCTTCATTGCCTGGGCGAAGCTTTCCTCGGCTTTCGCCGGGTCGCCCGCGAGGAGTTGCGCGGCGCCGAGGTCGTTGAACGCATCGCCGAGCGGCACCGCGCTGGTCACGTCGGTAAGCGCGCGCTCGGCGCCGGCGGCGTCGCCCATCTCGTATCGGGAAAGCCCGAGCAGGAACCGGGCTTCGTGGCCGTGCGCCGCGCCGGCCGGCACTTTCGCTAACCACTGGGCCGCCAGGGAGAACTGCTGCCGGTTCCAGTACATGCGGCCGAGTTCGAAGGCGGGCTGCGCGAACGCCGGGTCGAGGCTTGCGGACCGCTCAAACAGCTTTTCCTGTTCGGAGGGCGTGCGCGCCAGCAGTCCACGGATGTAGGACTCGATCGCGTCGACGCGGATCCGCGGATGGTCTTTCAGGAACGTGTCCTGTTCCCCGGCCAACGCGGGATCGAGCACCTTCAGCGCGCGCCAGGCCAGCTTCTGCTGCATGACGCCCAAGTCTTCGAGCGGACCGACCTCGCTGAACTGGCTCCCTTCGTGCATCTCGGCCAGATCCAGCATGCGGGCCGAGAGCGTCAGGGTTCCGCGCGGGCGGTTCTTCGGTTCGGCGGGTTGGCCGGCGACGGTCAATTCGGGCGCCGGCGGAGTTACCCGGAACGTGCCGAAGAATACGCGGTCGGCGCCGAGGGTTTGGCCGAGCTTGATCACCGAAGCCAGCGTCAACTGCGCGCCGGGGCGAAGTCCGAGTTTCCGGTAGGCCTCCTCGCGGTCGTCGCGGTCGAGAACCACGGCCGTTCCGGAGCCGGCCGCGGAAAGCACGGTTTCCGCCACGCTTTCGCCGATCCAGTCCAGGTTCTGCGAACCGGACAAATTGAACAGCGGAATGACGAGAAACGTCTTGGCGGACAAAGGAGCCGCGGCCAGAACCAGCGACAGCCAAAAAGGAACACGAAAGAACATCTTCATTCAGGATACCGGGTTGCGCGGCGCGGTCTCCAAACCAAAAAAGAGGCGGAACGTTGGTCAGACGTCCCGCCAGAGGTAGGGGAGAACAAGTTTTCGGCGGCCGCTCAGTTGGCCAGGAGCAGCAATTTGGTTTTGGTGCCGCTGATGCGGATTTCGTTGAGCTGCAGGCCGTGGCCCGTATTGTCCGACTTAAAGACGGTCGACTCGAACTTCTTCGGCGCCTGCTCCACCTTCACCGGTGTCTCGGCTTTCTGTTTGCCGTGCATGAACACCGCTTTGTCGCCGATCACCTGCACCGTGTAGGCGCCGGCCTGGAGGAGCGTCCCGTTCACGATCATGGCATCGGGAAGCGTCACATGATACGTCTCGGCCGCGCTTGCCAGCGCCAGCCCAGCCACGCAAAATCCGATCAAGAGAATCTTTAGCATTTGTCTGACTCCTTTTCCTTCCTAATCACAACCGCCACATCTGTCATTACGCAGCTAAGCGGTTTTTGTTCCTAGAAGATAGGAGATTTTTTCGCTGTCCGGTTTTGAGACGGCGCGGACAGTGAATTGTTCGAAAACGGGATTACAATTCGATGTGGAATCAGGTAGTGGGGAACACGACAATGGACGGTGTTCCGGCGGGGAAGTAGTGGCCGGTGAAGGTGAGCGCGCCTTTCAGGGGGTCCACGCGGAACGTGGCCACGGCGTCGCCGCGCTGGTTGCAGGAGAACAGGAACCGGCTTGACGGATCGATGGTGAAACTGCGCGGATAATCCCCGCGCGTCCATGTTTCTCCGTGCCAGGTGAGGCGTCCATCCGCGGCGATTGCGAACCAGGCGATGGAGTCGTGCAGGCGGTTGGCGCAGTAGAGGAAACGCCCGTCGGCACGGATGCGGATCTCGGAGGTGTAGTTAGTTCCGGCGAAGCCGGGTGGGAGCGAGGAGATGGTTTCGCGCGGAGTCAAATTCCCGCTGGACCGGTCGTAGTCGAAGCGGGCGATGGTTGAGCCTTCTTCCTGGAGCGAGTACAACCACTTGCCATTCGAGTGGAAGGCGAAGTGGCGCGGTCCGTCGCCGGGCGGCAGGGGCGTTTCGCGGGGCGTTCCAAGCTTGCCGGTCCCGGTATCGAATGGGGCCATCAAAAGGCGGTCGAGGCCGAGATCGCTCCAGAGGATGAACTTTCCTCCGGGCGCGGGCTGAATCATGTGGGCGTGGGTGCGGTCGTGCCCGCTGATGGCGAAACTGCCCCTGGGCGCGCTCGATGCTTTTTTCGGGCCGAGGGTTCCGGAGTCCACATGCACGTCGGTGACTTCGTCGAGCGATCCGTTTTGTTTGAGGCGGAGGACGGCGACGGTGCCGCCGGCGTAATTGGCGACGAACACGTAGCCGCCGCCGGGATGAACGCTTAGGTGCGTGGGTCCGGCGCCGTGGGAGGGAAGGGTGTTCAGCAGCGTGAGACGACCGGAGGCCGCGTCCACGGCGTAGGCGCTGACGGAGCCTGACGCCGCTCCTTGATATTCGTCCGTCTCGTTGGCCGAGTAGAGCACGCGGCTCTTGGGGCCGAAATCCAGCCAGGAAGGGTTGGTCGCGTTGTCGAATACTTCGCGTTGGCGGATCTGACCGGTGGCCGAATCGATGTCGCAGAGGATGATGCCGGAGCCGCGGCCGATGCTGCCTTCCGGTCCCTGCGGCGAACTGTAGCTTCCGATGTAGGCGCGCATCGACGGGGCGGCCGCGCGCAGAGGGAGGGCGGCGAGCGCCGCCGAGGCCTGGAGAAAATGGCGCCGGGTTTGTGTCATATATTGTGACCACCCAGAAGTCGACGGAGAGGAGCGTCGAGGCCGGGTGCGCAGGCGAGGAAGCCGGGGATGCGTGGATTCGGGCGGTTGAAGATGGGCGTGGTGAAGTCGGCGTTGGCGGCGACTCCGCCGGCGGCGGCCATCAACGCGGCGCCGGCGGCGACGTCCCACTCGTTTTTGGGCGACAGAGTCCAGGTGGCCTCGGCCTGCCCGGCGGCGACGAGGCCGAGTTTGTAGGCGACGGAGCCGAGGGGACGCACTTCAAAACCGTGGTTCTCGAACTCGGTCCACTCTCCGCGCCGGATTTCGCTGCGGCTGGCGAGGACGACGGCGCCGTTCAGGTTATTCCTTCGGCCGAGACTTACTAAGTCGCCGTTGTAAGTTACTCCCACGCCGACGGCGCCGAGGATGACTTCGTTGGTGGCGGGATTGAAGATGCCGCCGGCCAGCGCCTGGCCGCGATGGACGTAGGCGATGGAGACGCACCACTCGGGGATGTTGTGAATGAACTCGCGCGTGCCGTCGATGGGATCGATGATCCACAGGGAGTCACATTCGAGGCGGCGGGCATCGTCGGCGGTTTCTTCCGACAGCCAGCCTTCGCCGGCCTGCGGAAGGGTATCGCGGAGGGCGTGATTGACGGCGTGGTCAGCCGCGGTGACCGGGCTCATGTCGGCTTTGCTTGTTGCCTTCACGGAGACGCCGCGAAACGGCGCCAGGGCCTGGCGGGCGGCGTCGAAGCCGCGTTCGATGCGCGCGAGCACCTCGGAGGAGTCAATCACAGAGATAGCCCTCGGATTCGAGATGAGAGATGACGGCACCGGCGGCCTCTTCGGGCGACATGCGGGAAGCGTCGAGGGTGAGAGCGGCGTCCTCGGGCGCTTCGTAGGGATCGTTGATGCCGGTGAAGTTGGCGATGAGGCCGGCGCGGGCTTTTGCGTAGAGTCCTTTGACGTCGCGGGCTTCGCAGACGTCGAGAGGGGTTGCGACGTGCACGAGGATGAAGCCGCCGTGCGGGGCGACCATGGCGCGGACCTGGGCCCGGGTGGCGGCGTAGGGCGCGATGGGCGAGCAGATGGCGATGCCGCCGGCCCGCGTCACTTCCGCGGCGACGAAGCCGATGCGCAGAATGTTCAAGTCGCGATGCTCGCGCGAGAAGGTCAGTTCGCTTGAGAGCATGCGGCGGACGAGGTCGCCGTCGAGCAGGGTTACGGAACGCGAATCGCGCTCGCGGAGTTTCACGCGTACGGCGTTGGCGACGGTGGACTTTCCCGAGCCGGAGAGGCCGGTGAAAAAGACGGTGAGGCCTTGTTTACTGCGCGGAGGGTAGCGGGCGTCGAGTTCGCGTTGGACTTCGGGCAAGTAGGTGGGCGCGGCTTCGGGGTCGAGGGTGCGGACGCGATCGCAGCCGTAGGCTCCTGCTATGGCGGCCAGGGCCGCAGTGGGTTCGGCGGGCAGAACAAATGGGAGGACGACGAGACGGGCGGCGCCTTCGGCGAAGTGGGGCAGCGTGGCGCGAAGGCAGCGTACGAGCGTGTAGGGGTCGATTTCGCTCGATTCGCCGGCGAGGGCGAACAGGGCGACCGGGCGACCGAGCAGGTGTGCCATCGACTCGCGCGAGAGCGGACGGGTGAGGAAGACGGCGACGCGGCCGGCGCCATCGAACGCGGAAGGAGGCACGCGGAGGTCGAGGTGGTCATGATGGACCGGCGCGCGAAGAACTTCGAGCGATCCTTCATGGTCGCGAACCGCGAGCAGGTTCCCTTCGGGGTCGCGCCAGGCGGCCGGCGAGTCGGTTGGCTGCGGATGGACGGGTTCGGCGAGGGCTCCGGAGATCAGGAGATCGAGGTCGCCGAGTTGGGCCTCGCCGAGAGTGAGGGAGGGCCAGTGGCGCGAAAGTTCCTTCAATTCCGCGGCCCGATCGGGGCTGACGAGGGAGAACGTCACAGCGCCCGCACCGGAACGAGTTCGCGAATTGCGGCGATGGTTGCGTCGAGTTCCATGTCCTCGGTGTAGAAGTGGGGGGCAACGCGGATACCGGAGCCGGGACGGTAGTCGACGAGGATCTCGCGGCGCGACAGTTCGTCGACGACGTTTTGGCCGTCGGGGACGTCGAGGGTTACGACGCCGCCGCGTTGGGCGGGGGCGAGAGGCGAGTTCACCGCCAGACCCGCTTCGCGGGCGAGTTCGATGAGACGTTCGGTTTGCCGGATGCTTTTGGCGCGAATTGCGGGCACGCCGACCTCCTCTATGATTTCGTAGCCGGAGCGCGCGGCGTAGAGGCCGGGGATGTTCGGCGTGCCGTGCAGGAAGCGGAAGGCGTCCGGGGCGTAGCGCTGGGGGCCCGGTTCAAAGGCGAACGGCTGTTCGTGGGCCATCCAGCCGGTGAGTTTCGGTTCGAGCGTGGGCCAGAGTTCGCGCCGAACATAGAGATAGCCGGCGCCGGGGCCGCCGCAGAGCCACTTGACGGAGCCTCCGGTGGCGAAATCGAGGCCGAGTTCGCGGAGGTTGATGGGGACGGTTCCGGCGGATTGATAAAGATCCGCGGCGATGAGCGCGCCTACTTCGTGGGCGCGGGCGGCGATGGCGGCGAGGTCCTGGAGGTAGGAGGAGCGGAAGAGCACGTGGCTCACGTTGACGAGGCGGGTGCGTTCGTCGATGGAGGCGAGGAGATCGTCGAGGGCGATGGTGAGGCCGTCGCGCGAGGGAACGGTGACGACTTCGGCGCCGAGGGGTTCGAGGGCGTGGAAGAGGTAGTGGTTGGTGGGGAAATTCAGGGCGTCCGTGACGATGCGGTTGCGGGTCTTTGGAAACTCGCGCACAACAGACCGCTGCCCTTGCGCGGGGGATCGAGTTTCCGAGATGAGCGTGTCGCGGGCCGCGGCTTGTGCGCTTTGGGGGAAGTCCAGGCAGGAGTGGATGATGGCCTGGGCGATGGAGACGTTGGGCTGCATGGCGATCTCGCCGGGTCCGGCGCCGAGGATGCGGGCGAGGATGTCGCCGGTGGTGATGGGGAGTTCCCACCAGCCTTCGTGCCAGGCTCGGACGCCGCGGGTGGCCCAGATGTCGGTGTATTCAGCGAGGCGATCTTTGGCGCGACGCGGCATGGCGCCGAGGGAGTGGCTGACCATGTAAATGGTGTTGGCGAGGATGGGGAATTCCTTGCGCCAGGCCAGCAATGGATCCATTGGGCTTATTGTAACGGGCGGGCGTTGGGGCGCGGGCGATACAACGCGTGCGGGCAAAACTGCGCCGTGCGTCATTTGGAGGGGGAAGTGGGTTTGGATTGAGAGGGATAGCGGGATGACGCACGGATGACGCACGAGGTGGGGGAGGAGCGGGAAAGGTTCGGAGGCTGCACGGCTCGGATTGGTGAGGGTGAAGAGGGCGGTGAGGGTGAGGAGGGCGGCGATTTCCGGGAGGGGCTTGGGCCGGCGCATAGTGGGTGGTTCCGGTTTGAGTAGAGCATGGGGTGAGGCGGGTTGTGGCGGGTTTTTGTGGGTGGGGGTTGAGGGGGAAGGAGATAGGGGGTGCGGTTTTGTTGTGACTGGGTTTGGGCGGGATGTGTGCTGGTATCTGGTGGATCGATGGGCGTTTGTCGGTCCCTATGGGCGCAAGAAAGGTTAACAGCATTTAAATCAGAAGATTGGGTGGATATGGCAGGTTTCGAAGGAACTCGCCTTGTGCCTCGCACATGGGTGGCACACGCCGGAATCGTAGAAGGACTCAAATTTGAAGAAAGGCGGCTGACCACCAGTCAGTCAACACTCATCCGGACTTCGGAGTACCCGGCGCGAGCACCACTTCCCTAGAAAGGTGCACCGATGCACCAGGTTGGTGCAGGATTTCTGTGTCAAGCGTGACTTCGCGGTTGGTGGCCAGGGACGGAATCGACCGCGGACGCCAGCCTTTTCAGGGCTGGGGCCTGCCATTCTCATCCGCCAGCCGCCAAAAGAGTCCATCCTTGCGATAGGTTATAACCTATTGACCGAACGAAATACAATAGGTTATGATCTATTTAACTACGTGAATGCGATAGGCTATAGCCTATTAAGTAACGATTCAATGATAGGTCCGAACCTATGAAACCATCACGCCTCGCCGCACAGGCCCGCGCCCGCCTCGATGAGCGCTTCAGGGACGTCGGGCCATCCGCGCGGTTCTCACCGCCCGTGCGCGGCTGGATCAAGGCCATCCGCGAAGCCCTCGGCATGACGACGGCGCAGCTCGCAAAACGCCTCGGGGTCAAGCAGCCGTCGCTCGTCGCCATCGAGCAGTCGGAAGAGAAGGGGACGATCGAACTCCCGAGGCTCCGGCGCGTCGCCGAGGCGCTCGATTGCCCGCTCGTTGACGCGCTCGTGCCCAACCGGCCGCTGGAGGAAACCGTCCGCGACCGCGCGCGGGCCTTCCTGCGCCGGCGCCGCGAACACGTTGAGCATTCGATGCGGCTGGAGGATCAGGGCGTTCAGCGCAAGGACAGCGAGCCGCAGGTCGACGAGATCCTGCGCGAGACGAATCCGGGCAGGTTCTGGGAGTAGGCGTGGGAGACCTGTTCGCCCAGCCGGACGACGCGACGCCGCTCCCGCCCGAGGAGCAGCGCGACCTGATTCCGAACCTCGCCTTTCGCCGCGAGCTGAACGAGGCCGAGCAGGAGAACATCGCGCGCGCGCAGGACTGGGCGCTCGGCCGCCGGCGCGACCTGCTGAGCGAAAAATTCATTAGCGACCTGCACAAGCGCATGCTCGGCGACGTGTGGCGCTGGGCAGGCAACTTCAGGACAACGGAACGCAATCTCGGCATCCCCTTCTACGAAATCCCAACGGCGCTGCGCCAACTGCTCGACGACGTGAAGGCGTGGGTCAAATACAAATCGATTCCGCCCGACAGATCGGA
>JAJYKC010000082.1 GCA_021788955.1 Acidobacteriota bacterium | reverse complement strand
CGTCGCAGCAACCCGATCGTCGGCCGCCCGGCACCACCTGGAATGCGTCCTGCGCCACCCGCATGGCCGAGCTGCTCCACGCCACGCGGGTTCCCATCGGATTGGTGACCAACGGTGAGCGCTTCACCCTGGTTTACGCCGAACCCGGCCAGCCCACCGGCTTCGCGGATTTCCGCGCCGAACTCTGGTTCGATGAGCGCCTGACGCTGCGCGCATTTCGCGATTTCCTTTCCGCCGACGCGCTCTTCAACCGCCCGCCGGAACAAACGCTCGACGCGCTCTACCGGCGTAGCCTGGAAAACCAGCAGGAAGTCTCGACCACCCTCGGCCGACAGGTCCGCCGGGCTGTGGAGATGTTCGTGACCGCGCTCGACCGCGGTGACCGGGAAAGCGGCCGCGCGCTCCTCCAGGGCTTATGCGAGGAGCACATCTATGAGGCCGCTCTATCCCTGATGATGCGGCTGGTCTTCCTCTTCTTCGCCGAAGAACGCGACCTCCTGCCCATCACCAACCCCGTCTATCGCGAGAACTACGCCGTAACCACGCTCCACGACCAACTCCGCGAAGCGGCCGACCGTCTCGGCGAAGAAGTCCTCGAGCGCCGGTACGACGCGTTTCCGCGCCTGCTGGCCACCTTTCGCGCCGTCCACGGCGGCATTGAGCACGACCTCGCCGCCCTCCCCGCCTACGGAGGCGACCTGTTCGATCCCAACCGCTTTCCGTTTCTCGAAGGCCGCGCCGCCGCCTCTGACTGGCGTGCCACGCCATCTCAGCCGCTTCCGATCCATAACCGCACCGTGCTGCACCTCCTGGAAGCGCTCCAGTTCCTCGAAATGAAAGTGCCGGGCGACGGCCGCGAGACCCGCCGCCTCAGCTTCCGCGCTCTGGATATCGAACAGATCGGCCACGTCTACGAGGGCCTCCTGGACCACACCGCCCGCCGCGCCCAGGAGATCGTGCTGGGGCTGGAAGGTAAAGAGGAGCCCGAAATCGCGCTTTCGGAGCTGAATCGTCGCCGCGAGCAGACTGATTTCATTGCATGGTTGGCGGACGAGACAGGCCGCAACGTCAAAGCAATCGACAAGGCTCTGCAACAGACCACGGTGGACGATCCGCTGCGCTGGCCGGAGTGGGAGCAGGTCGCGCCATACGCCGGGCTGGTCCGGCGCGACGATAACGGCGATCCCTGCGTGATCCCGGCCGGCAGCCTGTACGTCACTGCGGGTGCTGCCCGCCGCCAGACCGGCACGCAGTACACGCCTCGCTCGCTCACGGAATCCGTGGTGGAGCACGCTCTGGCGCCGGTGGTGTACATTGGTCCGGCCGAAGGACATCCGCCGGAACAGTGGCAGCTCAAATCGGCGGCGCAGTTGCTGGACCTGAAGATTTGCGATCTCGCCTGCGGCTCCGCAGCATTCCTCGTGGCTGCCGCGCGCTATCTTTCGGCGCGGTTGGTGGAGGCGTGGGAGGCTGCGCAGCGGGAGCACGGCGCCAACGTGCAGATCACGCCCTACGGAAGCCCGTCGAGCGGACTGCCGCAGGAGGAACTGATTCCGGCGAATCCGGATGAACGCGGTCTTTACGCCCTGCGGATCGTGGTGGAGCGCTGCCTCTACGGGGTCGACCGCAACCACCTCGCGGTTGAGATGGCCAAGCTGTCCCTTTGGCTATTGACGCTCCAGCGCAACCGGCCATTCACGTTCCTCAATCACGCCATTCGCTGCGGCGATTCCCTGCTGGGGGTCACGCGGCCGGAACAGATCGAGAGCTTCAATTTCTTCCCGCAGCAGCACGAGGAGAAGCAGATCGTGTTTTGGCGGAAGGCATCCAAGGTGCTTTTCGACCTTGCGCTCCAGTGCCGGCTCACGCTGGAATCTTTCCCGGTCCTCTCTCCTGCGGACGTGGAGCGGAAACAGGCGCTCCTCAAGGAAGCCGATGATGCCACGTTGCTGACCGGCATCATGTGCGATCTCCTGGTCGGCGCCGCCATAAACACAGCGACAGGTAAACGGCCGGAAGGGGACGAGAGTTTCTCCCGGAAACGGGCTGAGCTATGGCGGGAGCTCATGAAGACCTATCGCTACGACGAGGACGTCGCATCGTGGAGAACCGCGCTCGAAGCCATGCAGCCCGTGGCGCGGCAATTGATCGACACAGGTCTGCCGCCGGCTTCTCCTCCACGCCGGGCTTTCCACTGGCCGCTGGAATTTCCCGAAGTGTTCGTGAATCGGGATGGCTTCGATATGATCGTCGGAAACCCGCCGTTCATTGGCGGCCAGCGAATCACAGGAGCGTTGGGACGCCCATACCGGGATTACATAGTCGAGTACATCGCGCATGGGCTTAGAGGGCATGCCGACTACGTTGCGTATTTCTTTTTGCGTGCTGAAGCACTGCTCAGGCCAAGCGGAACGGCAGGCCTATTGGCCACGAACACCATCGCACAAGGCGATACGCGGAGTGTGGGACTAGAACAGATGGTCGCCCACGGAACGACCATTTATCGGGGCATTTCCAGCCGCAAGTGGCCTGGCGAGGCAAACCTTGAGGTGTCGCACGTCTGGTTGCGAAAAGGGCCGTGGGCCGGCGTGTTGACGCTGGATGATGCCGAGGTGGCCGGTATCACAAGCCAATTGCAGCCGCCCGGCAGAATCGATGGTAAGCCATATTCCTTAGCCGCAAATGTCGGCAAGACATTTCAGGGCTCGATCGTCCTGGGAATGGGATTTGTGCTGGAACCGCGGGAGGCCCAGCACCTTCTGGACAAAGATCCGCGTAACCGAGAGGTCCTCTTTCCCTTCCTTAATGGCGAGGACGTGAACAGCCGCTACGACCAATCTCCAAGCCGATGGGTTATCAATTTTCGGGACTGGCCGCTGGAAAAGGCGCGAACCTACCCGGACTGTTTCGAAATTGTGGAGCGGCTGGTGATGCCCGAACGCACCCGCAAAAAAGAGGACGGGAGCTTTCAGCTCCGCTATCCACTTTACGAGCGCTGGTGGCAATACGGAGAAAAGCGGCCCAAACTATACGCCACCATATCGGGTTTGGAACAGGTCCTCATTGCGGTCAGAGTGAGTTCGCACCACTGCATGTCACTCGTGCCGAATGGCCTCGTCTTTGCGGATCGCTTGGTGGTTTTTGCCCTTCAAAGCACGGCGCATTTTGGACTACTCAGTTCAACGATCCATGACTCCTGGGCGCATCGCCCCGGATCAACTACCCACGAAACACGAAACACGTACTTCCCGGAGCAGGCATTCGACTCGTTTCCTTTCCCGGCATTGCTATGCAGCCTGGAAGCGGTCGGCAATAGCTATCATCAGCAACGCCGTGAGATCATGGCGTCGCGCCAGGAGGGCCTAACGGCAACATACAACCGCTTCCACTCCGCGCACGAAGTCTCACAGGACATCGCCGCGCTGCGAGCACTCCACGTCGAAATGGATAACGCCGTCGCGGCCGCCTACGGCTGGACCGACCTCGACCTCGGCCACGGTTTTCACGAGACCAAACAGGGCGTTCGGTTCACGATCTCGGAAGCGGCGCGGCGGGAGGTACTCGACCGGCTGCTGGCGCTCAATCACGAGCGGTACGCCCAGGAACAGGCCGGGACCGTCGCAACGCGTCCGAAGCGCACCCCAAAGAGGAAGCGGACCGAGGATGCCCCCCTGTTCGCTGTAAAACCGGAATCTGACTAGATTCGGCTGCCGAATTGTGTTAACCTGGGACGTAAACAATTTTATTCCAGAGATCGCGCCTTGGAGATCGGCTTTCAAACCGCGAAGCTGAAGAAGGAATGCGACGATTTCAAGCTGCTGCGCAAGGCGCACGGCGAGCATCGAGCCAAGCTGATCCGCCGGCGCCTGGACGTCATCATCGCGGCCGTGGTGTTGGAGGACCTCCGCAATACTCCGGGGAGGCTTCACGAGCTGACGGGCAATCGGCAGGGGCAGCTTTCTCTGGATCTCGACGGGCCGTACCGTCTGATTTTGGTTCCGGTCCACAACCCCGTCCCTGTGCGGGCCGGCGGCGGAATGGACTGGAGCCAGATCACAGCCGTCACGGTCCTCGGAATTGAGGACACTCATGAGTAGCACCGTCATGCACCCCTACGAACCGGACATCGTGACGCCCCCAGGCGAAATCCTGGAGGAGAAACTCCGGGAACTCGGTATGTCGCAGGCCGAACTGGCCGACCGGATCGGGCGCACCAAGAAGACCGTCAACGAAATCATCAAAGCCAAGGCGCCGTTACTGCCCGAAACCGCAATCCAGCTCGAACGTGTGCTGGGCATCCCGGCCCGGTTTTGGACCAACGCGGAGGCGAACTACAGGCAATGGTTGGCGCACCAGGAGGAGGCGCGCCGGCTCGCCGAACAACGCGAATACCTGAAGGAGTTGCCCATTGCACAACTGGTCAAAGCAGGGCGGCTTCCCAAGCGGCCTGACCCTGTATCCCGTTTACGGGACGTGTTACAGTTCTTCGGCGTCGCCTCCCTGGACGCGCTGTCCCAAATCGGGAAAGAAAAGTGCCTCGCCTTTCGCCAGTCTGCCGCCCATGAGGTGAATCATTACGCTCTGTTGGCGTGGCTCCGGATCGGCGAGATCGAGGCTCAGAAGATCCAGTGCGCGCCCTACGATCCGAAGAACCTGCGCCGGGCGCTGCAATCGATTCGGAGCCTCTGCAATAATCCGGTTCCGGCGGCGGCTCCCCAAATGGTGAAGGCCTGCGCGGAATCCGGTATCGCGCTGGTCTTCGTTCCCGAGATCTCCGGGTGCCGTGCATGGGGAGTAACGCAATGGGTAAGCCCGGAGAAAGCCATCCTGCAACTCAGCTTGCGCGGGAAGACAGACGACCAGTTCTGGTTCACTTTCTTCCACGAGGCTGCTCACATCCTGCTTCATCCCAAGAAAGACATTTACGTGGAGATGGACAACCAGCAGGACGGGCGCGAGCAGGAGGCGAACACCTTCGCGAGGGATATTTTGATCTCGCCACAAGACTGGAAACGCGTGGCGCTCGCCCGGCCGCGGAGCGCCACCGAGATCAGGAACTGGGCGGCGCGGTTGGGTATCCCGGCCGGCGTGCTGGTGGGCCGATTGCAGCACGAGCGCATGCTGCCGTGGACCCACCTGAACGCGCTGAAGGTTAAGCTTGGTTTCGCTGCGTAATAACATGGAGTGCTTCTATGTCCGCGCCATCCCCCCAAGTCATCTTCGCCGCGACGATTCGCCAGGAATTTGAGGATCTGGTTCGCCGGGATCTGCTCGGTCCGGCAGGCGGTGAGCAGGAGGTCATCACGGAGCAGAGCGTCCGTAACCGCTACCTCTTGGGGATGCTGGCCCCACTGAAAGGGACGGAGGTCGAGGAAGAACCCCTCGACGAGCTCGCTGACGATACGGAAGATAACCCGGAGGAGGGCACCGCCGAACCGTCAACGCCCGTGAAGCGCGGCACCACTCCCTCGACGTTTGGTCTGAGCTTCTGCCTGGACCTGGTGGAGACCGAATTCGAAGCCGAAGCCCGCTGGGGCCAATACCTGCGCGAGCCGGATGCGGGCGGGAAACTCATCTGGAAGCGGTACCCGCGTGGCGGCGCCAAGAAGATCCCGCTGGCCGAGGGTAACTTGCCGGAATGGCCGCCCGATACGGAGAGTCCACACGTTGCGGTACGCGGCCGGATTCGCCGGCGGGCGGACCATTGGAGCGTCACGCTCTTCCTTTCCAACGAACAGGAGGAGGGCCGGCCTCGGGACATGTACTGGCTCTTCCAGGCGCAATTGGAAGTACGTGGGCGCTTTTCGCGGCGGCCCGGCCAAGGGCATGTTTCCACCCTGGACCAGATTTCCCGCCTTGAGGACCAGACGAACGAAATGCTGTACCGGCGGGAGGTAGAGTTCGCCCGCGGCCACGGCATCGGCGTCGAATGCGAGCTTGGCGAAGAGAGCTGGGATCATGCAATTGCGATCCGTACGGCGGCCATGCCGCGCGCGGTGGTCCGGACTGTTCAGCAGGAGGAAGTGCCGGGGCTGGTCACGGATATGAAGGCGCTCGCCGAATCTGCGGACGGCGATCTTCCGGGTATGTTGCGGCCGCTCACAACGACGTACGACCAATGGATCGCGGAACTGGAAGCGCGCCACAACGCAGAGGCCGATTTGGCTGCCTACGCGGACGCTTCCGCGCAGGTTGTGGACCGGGCGCGGCAGGTTCTGCAGAGATTGGAAGAGGGGATCACTCTGCTGGAGACCAGCGACGATGCCCGGTATGCCTTCCGCTTCGCCAACCAGGCGATGTGGCAGCAGCGGGTGCGCTCAGTTTGGATTGATCTTCGGAAATCTGAGCCCGCCAGGCAACTGGCCGACGTGGATATCCCTAAAAACCGCAGTTGGCGTGCATTTCAGTTGGCATTCATTCTGATCAACCTGCCGGGGCTGACCAGCTTGGATCACTCGGACCGCGACACCGGACCGTTTGCTGGCGCCGACCTCCTTTGGTTTCCCACCGGCGGCGGCAAGACCGAAGCTTACTTGGGCCTGGCGGCCTACGCCATGGCAATCCGCAGGCTCCAGAAGAATGTTGGCGGGCGTGATGGAGAGAACGGGATTGCCGTATTGATGCGGTACACCCTCCGGCTGCTCACGTTGCAACAGTTCCAGCGCGCGGCCACGCTGATGTGCGCGTGCGAGCAGATCCGGCAATCCAACACCGCCCGGTGGGGTGAGAGTCCGTTCCGCCTGGGCCTGTGGGTGGGGCGCAAGACGACACCAAATCGCACCAGCCAGTCGGCCGAGGTTGTGGAGGCATTGCGTAGCGGGAGGCGGCCGGTCTTCGGTGTGGGATCGCCGCACCAGTTTCCGGCCTGTCCTTGGTGCGGAACGCCGATAGATCCTGGGCAGCACATTACGGTCGAGCAATACCCTGCAGGGCGCGCGCGCACGCTCATCTATTGCGGCGATTCGAAGGGCCAGTGCGAATATTCGCGGCGGAAGTCTCCGGATGAAGGGCTGCCGTTGCTCCTGGTGGATGAGGAGATCTACCGGCGTCCGCCATCGATGTTGATCGCCACGGTAGACAAGTTTGCGCAGATGGCCTGGCAGGGACCGGTGGAGACATTGTTCGGCCAGGTGACCGGCTGGTGCCCTCGTCACGGCTTCCGCTCGCCGGAACTCGAAGACACGAACTCGCACCAGGCCGCCGGGAAGTTCCCGGCGATAGCCACGCGGCCGCACGCCTTATTGCGCCCGCCGGACTTGATCATCCAGGACGAGTTGCACCTGATCAGCGGTCCGCTTGGGAGCCTGGTGGGGATTTACGAGGGCGCCGTCGACCGGTTGGCCACGTGGGAAGTCGACGGGAAGCTGGTCCGGCCCAAGGTGATCGCGTCTACCGCGACGGTGCGGCGGGCGGCGGCGCAGGTTTCGGCGCTTTTCAACCGGCAGGTGCGCGTATTTCCGCCGCCGGGGTTGGACGCAGGCGCCAACTTCTTTTCCCGCGAATTGCCGGCCAGCGAGGCGGCACCAGGTCGACTGTACGTTGGCATATGCGCGCCGGGGCGGCGGTTGAAGGCTGCCCTGATCCGCGTGTACGTGGCCGTGCTCGCCGCGGGACAGACGCTGTACGAAAAGTACGGCGAAGCCGCGGACCCGTTCATGACGGCGGTGGGCTACTTCAGCTCGCTGCGCGAGTTGGGCGGCATGCGGCGATTGGTGGACGATGATGTGCGCTCGCGTCTCACGCAGGTGGATGCACGCGGCCTGAAGAAACGGAACCTTCGGCTACCGCACGCGGTCGAGGAGTTGACCTCGCGGAAATCGGCGACGGAGATTCCGGAAGTGCTCGAGCGCATGAAATGCCAGTTCCCCACACCAGGCCAACAGCCACCAAAACCGCCGATCGATGTTTTGCTGGCGACAAATATGCTGTCCGTTGGCGTCGACGTCGGCCGGCTGGGTCTTATGGTCGTTGCCGGGCAACCGAAGGCCACATCCGAGTACATTCAGGCAACCAGCCGCGTGGGACGCGCAAGTCCGGGCATCGTGATCACAGTGGCCAATTGGGCGCGCCCGCGCGACCTGTCCCATTTCGAGAGCTTCTGCCACTATCACGCGACGTTCTACCGGCAGGTGGAGGCGCTCAGTGTGACGCCATATTCGACCGGCGCTATGGACCGAGCCTTGACGGGCGTGCTGGTGAGTGCCATTCGGCAGGCTGGGGCGGATTACAAC
>JAJYKC010000081.1 GCA_021788955.1 Acidobacteriota bacterium | reverse complement strand
CTTCGTTACCGGCAACGTTTACCCGGAGGTCGAAAAACAGCTCTCCTCTTATCCTTTCAAGACGCCGCGGATCGTCTTTCACAACCTCGGAAAGGACAAGTTCGAGGAGTTAATCGAGGAGGCCGGCCCGGGTGTGGCCGCGCGCCATGCCAGCCGCGGCACGGCTTTCGGCGATTTCGATAACGACGGCGACGTTGATGTCCTCATCATCAACCTCAACGAACCGCCTTCGCTGCTCCGGAACGACGTCACCGGCAAGGGCCATTGGGTGAAGGTGAAACTGCACGGAACCGTCAGTAACCGCGGCGCCGTGGGAGCGCGTGTCACCGCGCACTACGGCGGCAAAATGCAGGCGCGGGAAGTGTTGAGCCAATCCAGCTTCTACTCCTCGAGCGACTCGCGGCTTCACTTCGGCCTTGGCTCTTTCACCGCCGTGGATCTTGAAGTTCGTTGGCCCACGGGCAAGAAAGAAATGTTCCGCGCCGTCCCGATCGACCGGCTTCTCACGATCGTCGAAGGGAAGGGAATCGTCAAACAGACCTGGTGAGTCGCCCTATGGCGACAGCCGTTCGCGCAGCCACACGCCGCCCGAGGCTCGGTACCGGATGCGGTCGTGCAGCCGGTCCGGGCGTCCTTGCCAGAACTCGATTCTCTCCGCCTCGAGCCGGTATCCGCCCCAGTTCTCCGGCAGCGGCACCTCAATTCCGGCAAACCGCGTCCGTGCTTGTTCCAGCGCGGCTTCGAGAGTCTCACGTCCCTCCACAACCTCGCTCTGTTTTGAGGCCCAGGCTCCAAGCCGGTGCCCTTCCGGGCGGCTGCGAAAATAGGCTTCGGATGCCTCCCGGCTCAGGCGGCTGACCGCCCCCGAAACGCGGACCTGCCGCTCCAGTTCCGGCCAGTAGAAGACCAGCGCGGCACGCGGGTTCTCAGCCAGTTCCTGCCCCTTCTGGCTCTCGTAGTTGGTGTAAAAGACGAAGCCGCGGTCATCGAGGCCCTTTAACAGCACGACCCTCGCGCTCGGTTCGCCGGCGGCCGTCGCGGTGGCGAGAGTCATCGCGTTCGGCTCCGGCAGTCCCGCTACCCGCGCCTGCTCGAACCACTCCTCGAACTGCGCAATTGCGTCGGCCGCCATCGCAGTTTCGTCGAGCCTCGTGAGCAGGTAACTCTCGCGCAAGTCTGCCAGCGGAACCGCCGCGGTCCTTCGGTGCGGCACGACAATGTACCCGCGCGCGGCGTCTCCGAGCACGTCGTTCCGCGATGGCCCCCAGTACCACCAATACGCCGCCACATATGCGCACAACAGCGCGTCCAGCTTATCTTCCACCTGCTTCAGAGCGCGCCCGCCCGCTGGAATTGCCGGCAACTCCGGCGGGGCCAGCCTCGGCGTCGCGTGCGGCAGACGGTGCAGCAGCAGGCCCCGCAATTCGCCGAGCGCTTCGGCGCGCCCGGCCACGGGTCCCCGTTTGTATTTCACGATGCGGCGCAGCGCGAAAAGCTGCACTGCGGCGGCGTGCGGATACACTTCGATTTGCCATCGCCCCTTGGCCCGCGCCGCCATCCGGTCGCCATGCATGAAGCCGGCGCGTTCGAGCGCCTTGGAAAACCCCGTGGTTCGTCTCCAGTATGTTCGCGCCCGGCTCGCCGGATAGCTTCCCGCGTCATACTTGCCGTAGCGCTCGTGGGTCAACCGGTCCGCCTCGCGCGTCCCGGTCTTGTTGGGAATTACGGTCGGCGCGTCAATCGCCACCACCGCGTTCTCGCCCGCGTGCTGATCGACCCAGCGCAGGATCTCCGCCGGTTCCTCCCGCAGGTCCAGTTCGCGAAGCTTGAGCGACGTTCCATCCCAGTCGAGCAACGCGAGCCCACTCGCTCCCCGTTCCCAGCCGAAATCGATCCCCACGAAGTGCATTCAGCCCTCCGTGTTTTAGGATGCCCGAACGTCGCCCTACGCTGCCCGGCCGTCTGGTCTCACTTCGCCTTCCGGATGTAGATATTCCCGTTGAACGTCGTCAGTTGTAACTCGGCTCCGCCGCCGTTGATGGTCCCGACCGTTGCCCGCTCGAGTCCGTCCGGCCCGTGCCCGTGCCGCGTCATGATCTTCATCCCTGAATCCGGCTGCAGCTTCACATCGAAATCCGTATACACGCCGCCGTTATCCGTTTTCGCCCTCAAGTTCACTCGCGCAGTTGCCGGCAGCGTGACGTCCACATCGCCGTTGAGCGAGCTAAGCGAGACGGCCTTCGTCTCCGGCACCCGCGCGAAGACCGTGTTGATCTTCCCACTCATAGAATGCACGAGCGCCGCCCCCGAAATCCCCGTCAACTTTACCGTCCCGTGGAAGGCTTCGACTTCGGCGTCGCCCGAAATCTGGTCCACCGTAATGTCTCCGTTCAGCGTTTTCAGTTTCAGCATGCTCGAATACGGCACCTTCAGCGCCAGCCGGGTGATGTTGCCAAATGGGCCTGGCTTGATCGCCACGACGTTCGCCGCCTGATCCACGCTCAGGGTCGAACTATTCGCGTCGATCCGCCGGAGTCCGTCGGCGTGCTCGGGCGGATGCGTGTTCCGGATCGAGCCCCCGCCGTCCGCCTCCACGGCGATCTCTTTCCCGCTATAGCCCTGTACTTCGATGTTCCCGTTGAACAGTTCCACCTGCACCGTAGCCGGCCGCGAAGGGTCGCTGAGGGGGATCGTCGTCCGCTCCGGGCCGCTCTGCGCCTGCGCGCTCACCGCGGCGAATACCGCCGCAAAAAAGAAAAGAACCGAATTTCGCGTTTTCATTGCAATCTCCTTACCGCCCATTCCGCTCGCTGCCGTACTTCCGGATTCAACTGCGGCTCACGGAGTAGATGATCTACACTCGACACCGCCGACCGCTCCCGCAACTCAACCAGTTCGTCCAAAATCGCGATCTGCACCAGCGGTGACTCTTCCCGCGCCAGCGCCCGGGCCAGACCCTGCCGCACCTCCGGCGAGCCCGCGAACCGGTGCAGTGCGTCCACAGCCGCCATTCGCACGTTCACGTTCGGGTCCGAGTTGAGCGTCCGTAGCAGCGCGTCGCGCACATCGCTGTCCGGCTCTTCGACCGTGCTGGCATAGGAAACGCCCCGCAGGCGCTCGCTCGCCGACTGCTGCTCCAGAAGCGACAGCGCCATCAACTGCCGCATGTCGGCCACCTCGTGCTGGAGGTTTGCCACCTTGCTGTCGTCGTGCGTCGCGGTCATCCGCCCCACGCCGATTCCAACGGCGACCAGTACAACCGCCGCAGCCGCCGACACCCACGGATTTCCGATCCATCCGCGCATCCGCTCGCGCCGCCGCCGCTGCCGCTCCGCCTCATGCAATTCGCCGTAGAACCGCGTGCGCAGCCTTGCCGACGGTTCCTCCGCCCGCAATTCGCCGAGGGCTTCCCACGTCCGCCGCCCCTCGTCGCACTCGTTCCGGCAGTCCTCGCACTCCGCCAGGTGCCGCTCCAGTTCCGCTCGCACCGGCGCATCCAATGCCTCGCGCCACAGGTCTACGAAATACGCTTGTGCTTGTTCGCAATTCATCGCAAAATCCTCATGCCCCGTATGCCCGCCGCTGCGCCAGCCGCTCGTATTCCTGGCCCAACGCCCGCACCGCCCGAAACACCCGTACCTTCACCGTGTTCACCTCGCAACCGAGCAGCGCCGCGATCTGCTCGTACTTCAGGTTCTGAAAGCGGCTCAGCACCAGAATTTCGCGTTTGTCTTCCGGCAGCGCGTCCATGGCGCGCCGCAGCAGGGCCGTCTCCTGCCGCTTCCCGATCCGCTCCTCGGCCAGGGATTCTCCGCTCGGTGCGTCGTCAATCACCGGATTTGCTCCTCCCGGAATCACTTCAAACCTCCTCTTGCGCATCGCGTCGGTATGCGTGTTCCGGGCGATCTGGTACATCCACGGCGCAAAATCGGCCCCGGGAAGAAACGTCGCTCGGTACTTCAGAATGCGGACAAACACCTCTTGCACCAGGTCCTCGCTGGTCTCCCTGCCACCGCCCAGATGCACGAAATAGCGGAATAGCGGGCGATGGTGCCTCTCAAACAACTCGGCGAGCGCCCCCAGTTCACCTTCGCGAACCCGGTCCATCACCCGGTTATCGGATGGATCGTTCACACAATTCATTACCAGTCTGCCGGAGAAAGGTTACCGTCCGGCCGCCGGACATGCGCCGATTCTCCCAAGGAAGATAGAATGCTCCTTTGACCATGGAATCCGTTAAATACCTCCTCGACGAAAACCGCATCCCGAAGACCTGGTACAACATCGCTTCCGACCTGCCTAAGCCGGCCTCCCCGCCGCTCCATCCCGGCACGCTCCAGCCCATCGGTCCCGACGACCTGGCGCCGATCTTTCCCATGAGCCTGATTCTGCAGGAAGTGAGCCAGGAGCGCGAAATTGAGATTCCCACCCCGGTCCGCGATGTCTACCGGCAGTGGCGCCCCACGCCTCTTTTTCGCGCCCGGAGGTGGGAAAAACTGCTCGACACACCGGCCCGCATCTATTACAAATACGAAGGCGTCAGTCCGGCGGGGTCGCATAAGCCCAACACCGCTGTCCCGCAGGCCTTTTACAACAAAGAAGCCGGCACGAAGCGCCTGGCGACTGAAACCGGCGCCGGGCAGTGGGGATCTTCCCTCGCGATGGCTTGCGCCTTTTTCGGCATCGAGTGCAAGGTCTTCATGGTCCGCGTCAGTTACGACCAGAAGCCCTACCGCCGCGCGCTAATGGAGACCTTTGGCGCCTCGGTCACGGCCAGCCCCAGCAACGAAACCGAAGCCGGCCGGTCCATTCTCGCCGAACATCCCGATTCCCGTG
Source organism: Acidobacteriota bacterium (assembly GCA_021788955.1). The sequence goes on along the minus strand of JAJYKC010000081.1, from coordinate 3,400 downwards.
GTTCGCTCGGAATCGCCATCTCCGAAGCCGTCGAGGTCGCGGCCAGCGACGCCGACACCAAGTACTCTCTCGGCTCCGTTCTCAACCACGTCCTGCTTCATCAAACGGTGATCGGCCTCGAAACCCTCGAGCAGATGGAAATGGCCGGCGACTATCCGGAGATCCTTGTCGGCTGCACCGGCGGCGGTTCCAATTTCGCCGGCATCGCGTTTCCCTTCATCGGGCGCAACTTCCGCGGACAGGCGTCCACGCGCGTCGTCGCCGTGGAGCCCGCCGCGTGCCCCAGTCTCACGCGCGGCCGCTTCGCCTACGACTTCGGCGATACCGCGCGCCTCACCCCGCTGGTCAAGATGCACACCCTCGGCAGTTCCTTCATTCCGCCTGGCATTCATGCCGGCGGCCTCCGCTATCACGGGATGGCGCCGCTGGTCAGCCATTTGCTCGACATCGGAGCCATTGAGGCCACCAACGTCCAGCAACTCGAGGCCTTCGCCGCCGGGGTCAATTTCGCCCGCGCCGAAGGAATTGTTCCCGCGCCGGAGGCCAACCACGCCGTCGCCGGTGCGCTGGCCGAAGCCCTCAAGTGCAAACAGGAAGGCGTCTCGCGCTCGATCCTGTTCAACCTTTGCGGCCACGGGCACTTCGACATGCAGGCTTACATCGACTACAACGCCGGCAAGCTCCAGAACTACGAGTACCCGGACGAAGAAATCGCCATGGCTCTCGCCGGCCTGCCGCCCGTCGGCGCCGCCTGACCGGCGAAAGTTACTTACTTTTTCTTCCGCGCCGCGGCGGCGTGCTTTGGCGTTTTCTTCGGCTTCAGGGGATCTGCGGGCGTGTAGTTCAACCCGCGGGAAAGCGCCTCGACCAATTTACTCAGCACCTTTACTCGCGACCAATACTTATCGTTGCCTTCCACAAGCGTCCAAGGCGCCGTCCGCGTGCTGGTTTTCAGCAGCATGTCTTCCACCGCCGCCTCGTACGCCGGCCACTTCTCCCGATTCCGCCAGTCCTCATCCGTCAGCTTCCATGCCTTATAGCCGATCCGCTTTCGCTCTTCGAATCGCCGCAACTGCTCCTCGCGTGAAATCTGGACCCAGAATTTCACGACGATCGTTCCGAAATCCACGAGCTGGCGTTCGAAGGAATTGATCTCCTTATAAGCCCGCCGCCACTCGCTTTCCTCCGCGAAACCCTCCACGCGCTCAACTAATACGCGTCCGTACCACGACCGGTCGAAGATGGCGATCTGCCCTTGTTCGGGCAGCCGGCGCCAGAACCGGTACAGATAGTGCCGGGTCTTATCCTCCCCGTTCGGCGCGCTGATCGGATACACCACGTAACCGCGCGGATCGATTTTCTCTGTGATCCGCTTAATCGAGCCGCCCTTGCCCGCCGCGTCCCATCCCTCAAAAGCGATTACGACCGGACGCTTCTGCAGATACACGCGCCACGCCAGTTCTCGTAGCTGAATCTGCCGCCGCGTGATCTCGGTGATGTATTTGTCACGGGGCAACGCCAGCTTGAGGTCCAGAGTTTCGAGCATCAGGCCTCTCCTTCCGCTTCAGCAGGCTCGAGCGACGCCATCGCATTTCGCAGGTCGGCATCCTTACGGGCTTCGTCGTCCGATACGCGCCGGGGCGAGGCCTTCTCTCCGAGCTTCTTTTCCAGCGCCTCGATAATCGTTTCGAAAATCCTCTTCGTTGCCCACCGCCGCGATGTTGCTTCGACGATCGTCCAGGGCGCATACTCCGATTCGGTCCGCTCGAGCATCTCCTCGGCTGCGGCAAGATATAGATCGTACTTTTTGTGCCGCGCCCAGTCTTCCTTGGTGATCCGCCAAGCCTCCAGCGGATCGGCCTCCATCGCCTCGAACCGCCGCTTCTGTTCCTTCCGCGAGATATGCAGGAAGAATTTCACCATCACCGTTCCGTCGTCGGCCAGCATTCGTTCGAAATCGAGGATGTCGCTGTAGGCCGCCCGCCAGGCGGCCTCCGGAACCCTTCCCTCTACGCGCTCCCGCATCAGGCGCAGATACCAACTCTGATCGAAGATCACCATCTCGCCCCGGTTCGGCGCCCGTAGCCAGAAGCGCCACAGCCACGGCCGGCTCTGCTCAAAGGTCCGTGGCAGGTTGATCGAGTGCAGCTTGAACCCGCGCGGATCGAGCCTCTGTGTAAGTGCCGAGACCGCGCTGCCTTTGCCTGCTGCATCCCATCCCTCGAAGAGAATCACGCTGGGCACCTTGTGGTCCCAGCAGTCCTTTTCGAGATCGTACAGACGGCTCTGCAGTCTCGGCAGCGCTTCCCCGTACTCTTCGCGCGAAAGCTTACGCTTCAAATTGACGTTTTCGAGCATGGCATCACGAACCCACCAGCCAGCCTAGCGGATTTCGCCACGCTCTGCCGTGGAGTGCTAGTGTCAGTTCAAGGAGGCATCCCATGCCCCAACCCGGCAAGAGCGGTTTGCTGCTGGCACTCTGCGCGATTCTTGACGCGGCTATCGCCCTGCTTTATTTATCGATGTCCGGCGCGAATGGCCCGCTATTTTTCCACAATTGGGGCCGAGCCGTCGTGCTCCTGGGTGGGTTGACTCTGCTTGCGGGCGCCTGCTCGATCGTGGCGGCGAAAGCCTGGCCGTTAAGACTGCATGGCGTGGCGCTGGGCGGGCTTGGCATCATCTATTGCTTCTTCGCCAATCATTTTCCAGTCGGCATCCTCACTGTCGCGCTTCTCGCCGTGCTCGCGTCCCTGAGCGCCGCGCTGCTCGACCTGGATGTCGCGCGAACGATGCGCCGCCGCGCGCCTGCCGTGCTGATCGGCTCGGCAGGCATCGTGTCATTCGCGTTTGCCGCCTCGTTCCTCGCTCTTGGCTTACGCTGGCTCCATCTGGGGCCCGGCTCCCATATTGACTTGAAGCTGCTCGGGTTTTACTTTGCCGTGACTGCTGCGGCCATGATCGGCTTGTCCGCGTTTCCGCACGGCATGGAAGACTCCCGTGCCGGCCGAATCCGGCGCTTCACTCCGCCCTAAGCGCATCCATCGGAGCAATCGAGGCAGCCACAGTGGCTGGAATCAAAGCGGCCGCCAGCGAACAAACTGCCAGCGCACCCGCGGCCACCAGCATCGCCAGCGGGTCCCAGAACGAGACGCCGTATAGCTGCGAGGAGATCAACCGCCCCGCCGCCACGGCCAGCGGGAGGCCGAGGCCGAGTCCAAGCGCCACCCGCACGGATGCGCCTGCGAGCACGAGGCGAATCACCTTCGCCCGGTCGGCCCCGAGCGCCATGCGCACCCCGATCTCGTTCGTTCTCCGCGCCACCGTATATGCCGTCACGCCATACAACCCAACCGCGGCCAGAAGCAACGCCACTACTCCGAACAATGTTGCCAGGCTCGCC
>JAJYKC010000080.1 GCA_021788955.1 Acidobacteriota bacterium | reverse complement strand
CAGTGATTTTTCGGCGCGGTCGGCCGGCGAGGCGGACTGAGCGGCCTTGACGGGCATAGAGGATTCCAGTGTAACCGTCCGGCCGCTACCGCCGCGCGGGTGGCCCTGCAGGACGATATTTCAAATTTCACCGGCATCAGTGTCGATTTTCCCCGTCTCGCGCGTCGTCAGGATGAGCGTCTGCGGGCGCGGGATAAATGTCAGAAAGGAAACGAGTCGTGCAATACATCATGTTGATCTACAGCCGGGAGCGAGTGGAAGGTATGCCCACGGAGAAAGGGCAGTCCCTGATGGAGGCGCATTGGAAGTTCTCCGATGAAGCCCGGGCGAAGGGAATTCTACGCCAAGGCGCGCCGCTTGCCCCATCCGCTGGAGCTGCGACGATTCGCCGGACGGAAGAGCAAACAACCGTCACCGACGGCCCGTATGCCGAAACGAAAGAGCAGTTGGCCGGATTCTACGTGCTGGAATGCGAAACGCTCGAAGAGGCAATCGAGTGGGGCAAGAAGATTCCGACCGGCCTGCCCGGCGTCCCGGGCGCTTTGGAGGTGCGGGCGGTGAGAGACGTGCCGCAGCGGAATGCCGAACCGGCGCCAGCGGGCAGCTAAAAAAATCCGTCGCGCGTTGTCGATCCGCGAATTCTCCTTCGTCGTTTGAGTGAAAGCGAACCCGTACCGGGTTTCAAACCTACCGAAAAAGGAGAACTTCAATGACTCAGACAGCAGCGCAGCTTGCCCCCATGGTGGCCGCTCGGGAGCTTACACCCGCCGAGCGGCGCCACGCCGCCCGATACTTGCGGCAATCGCGGACGGCCTTGGAGGACGTGCTTGAGGGCCTGAGCGACGAACAGTGGAACTTTAAGCCGGCGCCCGAGACGTGGTCGATCGCCGAAAACGTCGAACACCTTGTCCTGGTGGAGCAGATGGTCGAAGGCGTTCTCTCGCGGCTGCCCGATTCCGCGGTGGCAATCACGCGGCGCAATGACGAGGAAATCGATTCGCAGGTGCTGGCCTTCGCGCGGGACCGCACACAGAAGCACCCGGCCCCGCCGGACTCCCAGCCAACCGGGCGTTGGACGCCGTCCGGGACGCTGGGCCGCTTCCTCGTCGCGCGCGAACATACCGAGGAATTGCTGGACCGGACGCCGGGCCTGCGTGAGAATGTGATTCCTCTGGGACCCCTTGGGGCGCTGGATGGCTACGAATGGGTGCTGACGGCAGCGGCGCATACCGACCGGCACGTGGCGCAGATTCAGGAAGTGAAATCGAACCCGCAGTTTCCGGCCGCGAAGGCGGAACTAAACTAAGGAGAATCGTCATGCTCTACATGCTGCTGATCTACTCCCAGGAAACGGAAAGCGGACCGCCCCACGAAGTGGCCGAGCGCGCCATCCAGGGCCACCAGGCGTTGATGGACGACGCGCGGGACAAAGGGGTTTTGCGCGGCCTGGCTGCGCTGAAGTCCACGGCTTCGGCCACCACCGTGCATTCCCGGGACGGGAAATCGATCACACTCGACGGCCCGTTCGCCGAGACCAAGGAGCAGTTGGCGGGATACTACATTCTCGACTGCGAGAACCTCGACGAGGCGCTCGAATGGGCCAAACGCGTTCCGAGTTCCTGCAAGGGCGGCGACGGTTGCGTCGAAGTCCGGCCGGTTTCGGACTTTCCCCCGCCGATGGTCTGATTTGTGGACGCGCGCGCGGCGGCGGAGACGGTCTTTCGAGAGCAACACGGGCGGATCATCGCTACGTTGATCCGCCTGAGCGGTTCCTTTGACCGCGCCGAGGAGGCGATGCAGGAGGCGTTTGCCTCAGCGCTACGCAACTGGGGCGAGCAGGGAATTCCACGGAATCCGGCCGCTTGGATCACCGCCGCCGCGCAGAACAAATTGGTGGACTCCAGCCGCCGCGAGCGAATCCGGCGGGACAAGCAGGAAGCGCTGCGTTATGACATTGAGTCGCGAAACGCCGCGTCCGGCGCCGAAGCGTTCGAGTCCCCGCAAGGCGATGACATGAACTTTCCCGATGACCGGCTGCGGCTGATGTTCACCTGCTGCCATCCGGCGCTGCAGCAGGAAGCGCAAATCGCGCTAACGTTGCGGACGCTCGGAGGGCTGACCACGCCGGAGATCGCCAAGGCGTTCCTTCTCCCGGAGGCGACCCTGGCGCAGCGGCTCGTGCGGGCCAAACGCAAGATTCGCGACGCGCGGATTCCCTATGAAGTGCCACCACATCATCGGTTGGCTGAAAGGCTCGCCGCGGTGCAGGGCGTAATTTATCTGATCTTCAACGAAGGCTACGCGGCGAGCGCGGGTGAGGAACTTGTCCGTGGCGATCTGTGCATGGAGGCGATCCGGCTGGGGCGCACTCTCTGTGAACTGATGCCGCGCGAAGCCGAGAGCCTGGCTCTGCTGGCTCTCATGATGTTGCACGACTCCCGGCGCGAGGCGCGGATGCGGGAGGGGCGGCTGGTGACGCTCGACGAGCAGAACCGGAGCTTGTGGGACCGGGCCAAGATCGCCGAAGGGCTGGAACTGGTCGAGCGCGCGTTGCGATTGGGTCCGCTCGGTTGTTACCAGTTGCAGGCCGCGATCGCCGCGCTCCACGCGCAGGCCGGGAAGGCGGAGGAAACGGACTGGCCGCAAATCGAGGCTCTATATGAGCGGCTGGCAGCGCTGTCGCCGACGCCGGTTGTGCGTCTGAACCACGCGGTCGCCGTGGCAATGAGCCGTGGCGCCGAGCAGGGGCTTCGGATGGTGGACGAACTCGCCGCCTCTGGCGTTCTCGACGGGTACTACCTGCTTCCCGCGGCGCGCGCGGACCTCTGCCGCCGGCTCGGGCGCAATGAAGAGGCCGCGGCAGCTTACCGCGAGGCGCTCCGGCTCGTTCCGAATCCGGTGGAGCGGGACTATCTCGAGCGGCGGTTCTCGGAAGTGGTGGCGGCCGGCCCTTCGAGTCCGGCGCGGCGCGTCCCTTCAAGCGTTCGCGCCATCGAATCCTGAGGGAAGTGCTCGACGACATCGCGCAGCGCCCAGGAAAACCCATAAGGGATATCGCGCGTCAACGAGATGGCCCGGCATTCGGCGATCACGCCGCCCTTGACCTGTTCGAATTTCCAGTAGGAATTTAGCCGCCAAAGAAAGCCGAAGCCGTGTCCGGGAGGCTCTTCGTCATTGAGATCCGCGTTCGGGTGGCGCACTTCGCCGATGTGCGTGGACTTCGACATCATGGTCTGCTCGTTCGGACCGACGCGTACATACTGAACTTCGTATTCCGTGTTTAGCACGACCGGGAACACCAGCCGGCGGTAAAGACGGAGGAACACGCGCCGGCTGCTGCCGTTGTCGCTGACGAGCCGGGCCGCGATCACGTCGGGCTTGTAGTACTGGGGGTAGCGGCTGTAGTCGAGTAGGGCGGAAGAAAGCTGATCGAGCGTCGCGCCCGGCACGAACACGAACCCTTGCCAGTCGTGAATGATGGCGTGAGGGGCGCCGATCTGGTTGCCGTGGTCCAGTTCCTGCCGCGGGACAACGACTACTTCGCCCGCAAGCACACGGCGTTTGACGTCCGGCTGGAGATCGAGTTTAAGAAAGGGTCCCGGACGATTGATGTCCTGCTCAACCAGGCTGGCGTAGCGGTCGAAGGCCTGGCTGGCTTCGGGCTGCATCACGGCGGCAACGAGGCCGGTGGCGCTGAAACAGAACACGGCGGCGGCGAAAACTCTAACGGCAGCAACGGCTTTCATGCTAGCTGGGCCACTCACCGCGAAACGCTTGGTCGATCTCCACTTGATATCCATTCACCATCCGGTTGGTAGCATTGGCCATCGCCACTACGGCCATCAACTCTTCAAACATCTCCGGCGTCATTCCCGCCTTTCGGGCGCCGGCGGTGTGGGAGGCAATGCAGTAGCCACACTGGTTGGTCACGCTCACCGCAACATAAATCATTTCCTTAGTCAACGGATCGAGAGCGCCCGGCGCCATCACCTGTTTCAAAGATGCCCAAGTGCGCTTCAAAGTTTCGGGATGCGGGGCGATCGCTTTCCAAAAATTGTTAATCGAGGTAGTTTTTCGCGTCGCCATGATGTCGTCGTAGACGGCGCGAACCTCGGGCGATGCATCCTCATATTCCACCAAACCAAACAAAGCCATAACCTTCATTATCGCTTGCGCGCCAGGATTCTCCGATATCCTGAGCGCAAGCATGGCACAATCGGAACCATGGTCATCCGTGACGAGGACGCCCTTGCGTACCATTCCTCCGCCCCGGCCGGCAAGATCACCGTCAAGCCCACCAAACCCTGCTCGACACAGCGCGATCTGAGTCTGGCCTATACTCCCGGCGTCGCCGTGCCTTGTCTGGCGATTGAGCGCGACCCCGGCCTTTCTTACCGCTACACAGGAAAAGGAAACCTGGTGGCTGTTGTCACCAATGGAACCGCCGTTCTCGGCCTCGGCGATATCGGTCCGGCGGCCGCCAAGCCCGTGATGGAGGGCAAAGGCGTTCTGTTTCAGCGCTTCGCCGGCATTGATGTGTTCGACCTCGAATTGAACGCCCGCGATCCTCACGACATCGTCCGCTTTTGTCAGATGCTGGAACCCACTGTGGGTGGCATCAACCTGGAAGATATCAAGGCCCCGGATTGTTTCCTGGTCGAGGAGGAACTTCGCAAGACGCTCCACATCCCGGTCTTCCACGACGACCAGCACGGCACGGCTATCATCGCGGGCGCCGCCTTTTTGAACGCTCTGCTGCTGGCGGGCAAAACCGCCTCCCAGGTGCGCATTGTCTTCAACGGCGCCGGCGCCAGCGCCATCGCCTGCGCCGAACACTGCATCCGCCTCGGCGCGCGCCGGGAAAACATCGTCATGTGCGACTCGCACGGAACCATTCGCCACGGCCGCACGGAAGGCATGAACCCCTACAAAGCGCGCTTTACCGCCGATACGAATGCGACTACGCTTGCCGAAGCATTGGACGGCGCCGATGTCTTCATGGGCCTCTCTGTCGCCAACTGCGTTACTGGCGACATGCTGCGGCGTATGGCCGCCAAACCGATCGTCTTCGCGCTAGCCAATCCGGATCCCGAAATTCCTTACGAGGAGGCGATCGCCGCCCGGTCCGACGCAATCGTCGCCACGGGCCGGAGCGATTATCCCAACCAGGTAAACAACGTCCTCGGCTTCCCGTTCATCTTCCGCGGCGCGCTCGACGTTCGCGCCACCACCATCAACGACGAGATGAAACTCGCCGCCACGCATGCGCTTGCTTCGCTGGCCCGCGAAGACGTGCCCGACTCCGTCATGCGCACGTACGGCCTCGAAAGACTGCAGTTCGGGTCCGACTACATCATCCCGAAACCGTTCGACCCGCGCGTGCTCGTCCGGGAAGCCTGGGCGGTGGCCAAAGCGGCCATGGACACCGGCGTGGCGCGCGAACAGATCGACCTGAACGAATATCGCGAACAACTGGAACGCCGGCTTGGCCGCAGCCAGGGTGTGATGCGCAGTATGATCCACAAGGCGCAGCGCAGACCCAAACGCATCGTTTTCCCCGAAGGCGCGGAGCCGAAGATCCTGCGCGCCGCCCAGATCCTGCTCGACGACCGGATCGCGACGCCGGTGCTGCTTGGCAACGAGAACGTGATCCGCGAACGGATCGAAGAACTCCGGCTCAGTCTGAACTCGATTGAAATTCACGACCCGTCGACCTCGCCGCGCCTGGCCCGCTACACCGACGAGTTTTACCGTCTGCGGCAGCGAAAGGGCGTCACGCTGAACGAAGCCGACGAGCGCGTCCGCCAAAACAATACGTTCGGGGCGCTGATGGTGCGTCTGGGAGATGCCGACGTCCTGATCGGCGGGTTGACTCAGCACTACCCGGAAACCGTCCGCCCCGCGCTCGAAGTCATCCCGGTCCGCGAAGGCTTTCGCCGGGTCTCCGGCCTCTATCTCCTGCTGACTTCAAATGACGGAGTTTACTTTTTCGCCGACGCGACGGTCAATATCGACCCGTCGGCGGAGGACCTGGCCGAGATCGCGCTCTCAGCCGCCGACGCCGCGCGCCGGTTCAACGTTGAGCCGCGCGTGGCTATGCTCTCGTTTTCGAACTTCGGCAGCGCCAGGCACGCGCTGTCGGACAAGGTTCGCCGCGCCGTCGCCATTGTGCACGAGCGCGCACCGGGCCTGATTGCCGACGGCGAAATGCAGGCCGATACCGCCGTGACTCCCGAGATCCTGGCCAATACGTATCCGTTCAGCCCGCTACAGGGCGGCGCCAATGTGCTGGTCTTCCCGAATCTCGAATCCGGCAATATCGCCTACAAACTGCTCGCGCGCCTGGGCGGCGCCGAAGCCATCGGGCCGATCCTGATGGGCCTCTCCAAGCCCGTGCACGTTCTGCAGCGCGGCGCCGAAGTCAGCGAGATCGTCAACGTCGCCGCGATCGCGGTAGTGGATGCGCAGGATCTGGAAGCGCGGAGCGCAGGCTAGCGTCTGGCATCCACGACGGCGCACCGTCTTCCCACTGGTCGTCGGTCAACTGCGTCACGTGCGAGCCGTCTTTGTCCATGACGAAGATCTCGCCGTAGGGCTGCGGATTGCCGACGAGCGGCGCCTCGTCCTTGAAGCCCATCCGGCTGCTCGCAAAGACGATATGTTCGCCGTCGGGCGACCAGTTGAGGTGCGCGTCGTTGCAATTGCAGTCGGTAAGTTGCTTGATCCCGCTTCCGTCGGGATGAATCGTGAATACCAGGAAGTTATTCCCGATCTTTCGTACGAAAGCAATCAGATCTCCGCGCGGTGACCAGACAGCGAAGTTATCGTACTCTTCCGTAAGTGGCGTTATCGACCCGGTTGCAAGGCTCATAATGCGCAGGCCGTTTTCCTGCGGGCCGGCGGTCCGGTACACAATGCGTGTTCCATCGGGCGAGTAAGACGGGAACGCGTTATTGTTCGGCCCCGAGGTGACCAGATGAAAACCCGTTCCGTCGGCGTTGATGACGCCCACTTGCGCGCCTCCGTTCACCCGCGTCACGGGCGTCTTGACACCGGCGTCGAAATCCAGGAAAGCCGTGAACAAACCGATTCCGAAAGCGATCTGCCGTCCGTCAGGTGACCATTGCGGCGCCAGCATGAGCTCCTTTCGCTGAAGGATCGGCTTGGGAGGCTTGCCGAATTCTCCGACGCTCAGCACGGCGGTTTCGTTGGCGCCCTCGATCAGACCCGCGTAGCGAGCGCCGTCGGCCGTGTAGGAGGGCATCATTCCTTCGATTCTGGCGGCGTATAGCGAATAGCCATTTGCGTGGCTGAAAAGCGGAACCAGCCCCGTGAACTTGATCTGCTTAATGCGGCCGTATACCAGTCGCGTCCCGTCCGGCGACCAGGATGGCGTGCGAATGTCCTTGCCCGTTGGACCCTTCTTGCCGTTCGTATAGAACACGCCCGCGGCGGACTTATCGAAGCGGAGATAACCGGTAGCGCCGGACGGCAGCGCGGCGGGAACCAGTTCGATTCCCGGCGTGACGCGCAGCGGGTCTTCCCTGCCATCGGCGATGCGGATCTGCGTCAACGCCGTATTGCCCTCCAGATCCACGTCGTGAGTTGGGAACCGATAGTCCCAGGTATTCTGCCCGGTCATGCAATAAGCGATCACATTCTTACTATCGGCGGTCCATTTGGGGCTGCCGCAGAAGCCGCCATGCTGGCTGATGCGGCGCAAGCCGGTTCCGTCCGGATGGATGACATAGATATCGGCCAACTGCAGGCGCTCCCAGCGTTGCCTGGCCGGCGGAAGGTCGCTGCCGCGATCGGACGAGAACGCGATCCATTCCCCGTCATCGAGGGCGAGAAGCAACTGCGCTACGTGGCTTCCCCGCTCTGCACGGCGGTCATCCGCGGCGGCGTCGCCATCCTCGACGAGGGCAACCGCATGAGCGAGAAGAGCTGGGCCTCGCTCGCGCCGCTGCTCGACAACCGCCGCTACGTCGAGTCGATCGTCGCCGGGGTGAAGGTCAAGGCGCACCCGGACTTCCGCATCTGCGCCACCATGAACGACGACGCCTCGACCTTCGAGATCCCCGAGTACATCCACTCGCGGCTGATGCCGCAGATCTTCCTCGACTTCCCCGACGCCGAGGACGAGCTGGCCATCCTCCAGGAGAACCTGCCCTTCGTGGACGAGCAGGTGCTCAAGTACGTCGTCGGCTTCCTGCAGGCCGCCCACGAGGCCGACG
>JAJYKC010000079.1 GCA_021788955.1 Acidobacteriota bacterium | reverse complement strand
GCCAAAGGAAGAAACGGATAATGCCGGAAACAAAATTGTTCATGATGCCTTTGCCGATAAAGAACAAAGGTATCGCCGCCGCTATATTGATCTGGTGGTCAACCCGCAGATCCGGGAAACTTTCAGACCGGTATTTCCAAGACGTACGTATTGCATTGTTCCTCCTCCGACGCCACACCCACCTGCTAAACCAGCATGCCGGCGATGCAGGCTGTCATGAAATTCGCCATCGTTCCCGCGGCCACCGCGCGCAACCCAAGCCGCGCCAGATCTGCCTTCCGCGATGGCGCCAGCGCACCGATCCCGCCGATCTGAATCGCGATCGAGCTGAAATTGGCGAAGCCGCAGAGCGCATAGGTCGCAATCAGAAACGAACGCGGATCGAGCGCGGCCTTCAGCGGGCCCAGTTCCTGAAACGCCACGAATTCGTTCAACACCAACCGCGTGCCGAGCAGATTGCCCACGGTCGCACAGTCATGGAATGGCACGCCCAGCAGCCACGCCGCGGGCGAAAAAACGAATCCAAAAATCCTTTCGAGCGACAGATGAAAATTGCCGAGGATGCCGTTCGCCAATGCAATTAGCGAGATGAAGGCGATCAACATGCCGCCCACATTCAGCGCCAGATGCAGTCCATCGCCCGCGCCCCGCGCCGCCGCGTCGATAAGGTTCACTCCGGGTTTTTCGACCACAACGTGTACGCCGCCGGCCGTCGCCGCCTTCCCCGTTTCCGGAATCAATACCTTCGCCAGCAAAATCGTCGCCGGAGCCGTCATGATCACGGCGGTGAGCAGGTGCTTGGCATCCACGTGCGCCATGAGCACATAAGCGCCCATCACCGCCCCTGATACGTGCGCCATGCCGCTTACCATGATCGTGAACAACTCGCTCTCCGTCATCCCGTCGAGGAACGGCTTAATCGTGAGAGGCGCCTCGGTCTGGCCCATGAAGATGCTCGCGGCGACGTTCGTTGCCTCCGCTCCGCTCGCGCCCATCACACGCTGCATCACCACCGCCATGCCGCGCACCAGCAAAGGCATCAGCCCGATGTAGTAGAGAATCGAAAAGAAGCTGGCGATGAAAATGATGATCGGCAGGACCTGGAAAGCGAAGATCACGCCGAATTCCGGCGTGCCCGCCCCCAGCTTGTCGCCGAACACGAACCGGCTTCCCGCCTCGGAATAGTGCAACAGCGCGTTCACGCCGGTGCTGGCGGCGTCGAACACGCGCCCGAAGGCCGTTTTCAGTACCAGAAAGGCGAACAGGAACTGCAGTCCGAGACCCCAGAGCACCGTGCCGGGACGGATCGCGCGGCGGTGCTTGGAGAACGCCACAGAGACAAACAGGATTGCCGCAAGCCCGAGCAATCCCGTGAAGCGGCCCATCGCCCGAGCCGCGCTTAGCTCACCACTTCAAGAATCAGGTCCCGTTCCTCTGGCGCATTCGCCGAGATCCGGAACGCGTCCTCGATCAACTCCGCGGCCTCGTCGACATTGGCCTCATTGGTGTAGTAGAGACGGCACAGCACGCCGCCCGCGTCCACGCGATGGCCGGTCTTCACTTCCAGAATCACGCCGACCGCCGGGTCGATCGTGTCGTCCTTCGCCGCCCGTCCGCCGCCGATCATCGCCGCCGCCTGACCCACGTAGGCCGCGTCGATCGCGCTCACGAAACCCGCCCGCGGAGAAAGAATCTCGCGGACGCCCGTCGCGTTCGGAAGCAGTTCGAACCGGTCCAGAACCTGCGCGTTGCCGCCTTGCGCCGTGATCACTTCCTTCAGCTTCATATAGCCCGCGCCTTCAAGAAGCTTGCGCTGCGCGATCTCCCGCGCCTCTTCAAGCGTCGCCGCCACCTTGCCCAGGTAGATCATCCGCGCCGCCAGCTCGAGCGAAATACGCGTCAGATCCGGCGGGCCGGCATTCTGCAGCGTCTGCGAGACTTCCATGACTTCGAGCGCGTTGCCCACCGCATAGCCGAGCGGCTGGTTCATGCTCGTGATCAGAGCCTGCACCCGCTTGTCCGCCCGCCGCCCGATGCCCACCATCATCTGCGCCAGTCGCCGCGCCTCAACCTGCCGCTTCATGAAGGCGCCCGAGCCGACTTTCACGTCCAGTACCAGCGCGTCGATTCCCTCGGCCAGCTTCTTCGACATGATCGACGACGCGATCAGCGGTATCGATTCCACCGTCGCCGTCACATCCCGCAGCGCATAAAGCTTGCCGTCGGCAGGCGCCACTTCCGCGGACTGCCCGATGAACGCCAGACCCGCTGAGGCTAGCTGCCCGCGAAACTCGTCGATGCTCAAGTCGGTCCGGAACCCGGGAATCGATTCCAGCTTGTCCAGCGTGCCGCCGGTGTGCCCGAGCGCCCGGCCTGACATCATCGGCACCACCACGCCGGTCGACGCGGCGATCGGCGCTGCGATCAGGCTCGTCTTGTCCCCTACGCCGCCCGTCGAGTGCTTATCGACTTTCACGCCGGGAATGTCGCTTAAGTCAATCGTCGCGCCCGTCGCCAACATCGAACGGGCCAGCGCATCGACCTCGTGGTCGGACATGCCCGAAAAATACACGGCCATCAAGAACGCCGACGCCTGATAGTCGGGGATTTCGCCACCGGTATAATCCTCGACAAAGCGTGCGATCTCTTCCGGGGTCAGCTCCTCGCCGTCCCGCTTACGTTGGATGAGGTCAACGATGCGCATTAAGTGTTCCAGGGTAACATCTTATATGCTTGAAAGTAAAGAATTACCGCGAAACCGCACGGCTGCCCGCTCCGGCTTCGGCAGGCCAGCGGCCCCTAAAACTCAGTTGACCACTTAACCGGAGGGACTCACCGGCAACCCGAATTTCGCCTGGTGTACTCACCGCGGACGGTCCCGTCACCCTCGGACAGAACAGCCGGGCGCATCCATGAACGCCCGCCGTTACTGCCCTGCGCCGCCGGCCGCTTCGTTTCTATTGTCGGATCTGTCCTGGTTTTGATAGTAGGCGTTGTAGTAGCTGTACTTGCTGTAGAGCTCGCCACGGCGCGCCCCGTTAACCACAATGCCAAGAACGTTGTTCTGGCAAAGAGACTGCATCGCGCGCGTGACAGAGTCGACAGTCGTCGCCCCGACCCGCACGACCAGAATGGTGCCGTGGCAGAGCGTCGACAAGAGGTTGGCGTCAGCGGCAAAAAGCAGCGGGGGGCTGTCGAGAATCACCCAGTGGAAGATCGAGGGCAGATCGTCCAGCAAGCGCTTCACATCGGGCAGATTGAGCAACTCAAGCGGATTCAGCACCGCCTCGCCCGCGGGGAGGATGTAAAGGTTCGTCCCAGCGATGCGGCGGATCACTTCATGCAGTTGAGCCCGCCCAAGCAAAAGGTCCGTAATGCCCGGCGTCCTTGGCATGCGGAATATCGAGTGCAGCACCGGGCGGCGGAGGTCGAAGTCCGCCAACAACGTCGGATTCCCACTCAGTTGCGCCTGGGCTAACGCAAGGTTCACGGCCGAAAACGACTTCCCCTCTGTCGGAGAGGCGCTCGTAATCACCACGTTGTGAATCGGCTGCAGACTCTGCAGATGGTTCAGACGCGTACGGAGGCTCCGGAACTCTTCCGTCGGCGCTTCGTAAGGGTGCTCGGGATCAATCAGAAGCGCCTCCGGCGAGGGATTGAACGGCACTTCGGAGATCCGCGCCAGGAGCCCTTCCTGAGTGCCTGACGGCTCGGCCGGCGGCCCGGCTAAGATCGCGTGCACAGGATCGGGCGGGGCGGCGGCAACCTCGGAATGCGCGGTAACGTGTGCCGGTTCCGGCTCGCTTCCGGCTCTACGCAGCGCATCATGAACTCGACTCATAAAGTGGCTCCGGTCATCTTCTCGCCTCAGGCTAAACCCGGGTCGCGTAGTAATACAAAATCGAACCCGACATGATGAGAATCGACACGAGGCACGCTGTCGACCAGGCTAACCAGCCCAGACGCCGCCGTCTGCGCACCACAAGGTCGTTCTCCAACAACGGAACGCTGCCAAGAATCGGCAATTGCGTGTACGCGCGCACGTCTTTCAAATTCTTCAGGGACGAATCCTTGATCTCGCGAACGCCCGCGACGATGACGCCTACCAGAAGACCCAGACCCAGACCCGCTCCCACGATGATGTAACGCTTGGGCTGAGTCGGCGTCTGGGGAAGACTCGCCGGGTCAAGCAACTCAAGCGTCTCCCCCTGGCGCCGGTTCTCGAGGTTTGTGGCAATCCGGGATGTGGAGTACTTCATGTTCAGGTCGGAGTATTCGCGCCGCGCCAGTTCCACATCCGCCAACAACTGCCCGTATTCTTTTTCGCCGATCGGCACCGACTCAATGCGTGACTGATAACTCTTGATGGAGTCGTTGACCCTCGCAAGATCCTTCTGGTACTGCTGCATTTCCAGATCTTTCGCCGCCATCTGAGCCTGGACCCGTTCAATCGACGCGGTTACCGTCTGCGCCTCTCGGAGCGTTTGCGGGTTCGTGATTTTGCGCACCGGGGCCGGCGCGGCCGCCTGCTCCTTCAGAATCTCCGCACGGTTCTGGCGAGCATCGGCGAGCAGTTTCTCCGCCGTCTGCACGTCCGGGTAGGTCTCCTTATATCGCTGGCGCAAAACCGTGAGGTTCGCTTCCAGCGAGGCGATCTGCCGGTCCAGATCCGCAAGTTTGTCGTTCTTGGCAGTCGTGACCTCACTCTGCGCGGCGCTGTCCTGAATCGACTTGAGCTGATCCTTGAGAATCTTGACCTGATTCTCCATCAACAGCTTGTCCTGCGTTACCCGGCTCATGGCGGCGTTCACGCTCGTCAACTCAACCTGCAGCCCGTTCAGGGCCTGCATGTTGGCTTGCATCTGATCGGGTAGCCGGCCCATGTTCTGAGCGCGGAAGTTGCTCATCCGCTGCTCCGCATCGTCCAGACGCTTCTTCGCGGCCTCCATCTCGCTGTCGAGAAACTGGGTCGTCCCCGCGGATTCGTCGGTCCGGTTTCGCAGGTTCTCCGTAATGAAACGCGACACCAGCTCGTTGGTGACTTTCTGCGCCTGGAATCGGTTGTCGTACGAGAAGCTGACATTGAACGCGGTGGCCATCCCCCCTTGTTCCGTCTCCCGCTGCTGAATATCCTGGGGCTGGAAGATCCTGATGTCCTTCGTGCGCATCCGCTCCACCACATCGTCCATGGGCATCGACGCCAACTCTTTCTTGTAGAGCCCGAATGTCGTAATGATGTTCGTCAGCGTCGCCCGGCTCAGAATCACCTGCTCCATTGAAGTAATGCGCGACGACATGCTCATGGTCAGATTGCTCTGAACCAGCGACTGCGGCACCTGTGGGGGAATCACACGGATCGTTGCGTTAGACACGTAAGTGTCCGGCCACAGATAGGCCACCACCACGGCAATCACCACAAAGGCGAGCGTCGGTCCGAAGATCCAACTCCGATGCCGCCGCACAATATCGACATAGTCCTCAAAATCCAGGGGACGGCGGGTAATTGTTACTGCGTCTTGCGGTTGCATGCTTTCTCTCTCAGGCGCCGGCCGTTCACCGAGGGCCTACCCTCTCACGGAACGATAATGTGGTCTCCGTTCTGAAGATAGACATTCTGACTCATGTTCTTACCGTGACTGACTTCCTTGTAGTTAAACCTCAGCGTCTGATCCCCTCGCAGAATCCGGATTTTCTTTATGTTCGCGAAATCGCGAAAGCCACCGGCCTCGCTGAGCGCCTCAAGAACTGTCGTCGGAGTCACTAGACGGTAAAGCCCCGGCCGATACACCTCCCCGTCGATGTAGTAGCGCTTGCTGTTTACCGAAAGGACCGAGATGGAGACGTCTGGGTTGTTGATCAGCTTCGTAAGCCCCTGCCGCACCTTCTCGGCACATTGCTCCGGCGTCAAACCCCCGGCCTCCACTTCACCAATCAACGGAATGCTGATCTTGCCGTCCGGCCTCACCACCACCTGACGCGTAAAATCCGGCTCCCGCCACACCTGCACGTAGAGGACATCTTGCGCCCCGATGATGTACTTGTGAATGTCGACACCAGTTTCGGAGGCAGGGGCGGATCCTCCGTCGCGCTTTTCGGCCGACGGAAGCGCGATGGAGGGATTGTTTGGATCCGCGGGTTTCGGATTGGAGGGCGGCGCCGTCACGCTCTGCGTCTGCCCAAAGGCCGTCAGCGCCACGAGCGACAGTAGCAGAAGCCTCAACCACGCTCCTCCGATTCGATACCGCGGCCTCGAACCGCTCCCGTAACTTTTCGCCATCGGCCCAGTCCTTTTATCGGCGAAATCAGCCAAAACTATACCCTCCTGGCCAGCAGCATCCCTCCAATTGTACACTTACACTGATAATTAGTCACCCGGGCCACGTCCCCCGGGCAGTCCGCGGAAGTAGCTCTTTTTCAAGCAGAACTGGGAGATATGCCGTACTTCCTCGCAAAGTCCGACCCACAAACCTATTCGCTCGCCGACCTCGAGCGCGACCACGACACCGTTTGGGACGGCGTAACAAATCCCCAGGCCGTCCAGGCAATCCGCCGCATGCGCCCAGGGCACAAAGTGTTGATCTACCACAGCGGTGGTGAGTCCGCCCTCGTCGGCTGGGCCCACGTCAAATCGTCTCCCCGCGACGACCCGAACACGCCCCGCTCGGCGGTCGTGGACCTGGCCTTCGCGGGCCGGATCGATCCGCCGGTAACCCTCAAGGAAATCAAAGAATCCGGCCTGTTCTCCGATTGGGCGCTTGTCCGCCAGGGACGGCTCTCCACCATGGAGGTGCCGCCCGAATTCGTCGTCTGGCTCAAGAAGCGAAGGAAGGTTCGGGGACTGTAACCGATCTATTCAGCCAGCGCCGGTTCCGCGGCACCCGCCGCCGTGAAGTAGGCGCACGCCGGGTGATGAAACACCAGGGCGCTCACGCTCGCCTCGGGCTCCATCATCATTCCCTCCGTCAGCCGCACGCCGATCTCCTCCGGCTGCAACAACTTCCAGATTCCCTCCTGATCGTCCAGGTTCGGACACGCCGGATAGCCGAAACTGTAGCGTTTGCCCCGGTACCGGCTGGTGAACCTCTGCTGCATTGTCAGCTCGGGCGCATCCGGAAAGCCCCAATCTTCGCGAATCCGCCGGTGCAGCCACTCCGCCGCAGCCTCCGCCGTCTCGATCGCCAGCGCCTGCAGGGCGTGCGCCCGGAAGAACTCGCCCGCGTGCTTGGCTTCTTCGCTCCTCTCCCGCACGCCCTCGCCCGCGGTGACCACGAACAGCACCAGATGGTCGCGCCGGCCATTCTGCGGGTCAAGAATGTAATCGCTGAGACACAGTCCGTCTTCGCGCGCCTGCCTTCCAAAATGGAACGTGTGCTTCGGCGCCGCGACACCGGGCTCGAACAGGCGAATCGCGTTGCCGTCGCGCTCGGCCTCAAAGAACTGCCACACCGCGCGAACCCGCAGGAACGCCTTCGCCCATTCCTTTACTTCCTCGACGTCGTGATACAACTTCAACGCCTTCGGATCGCGTTGAGCAAGCAATGCTTCGAAATTCCCTTTGAAACCCAAATGCCGGCCGTAGAGCATGTACGGGTTGATGTAGCCCCACACCTCCGCCAGGTTTCCGGCAGCGCGCACGCGCCGGTCCAGGTACGGCGCCTGCGGAATCGGGATGTCGGCCGCCACCTTGGCGCTCCGGTGCTCGCCAGACGGAACAGCCTCTGCCTCCAGCGCCCTGGCCGCCGCTCCGTGCGCCGAAAAAGAAAACGCAGCCAACACCTGCTCGCGCCGCTCCGGGTCCATGATCTCGTTCAGCAGCCGCAATCCCGTCATCGCGTCCTTGGCGTAAAACGTCGGCGCTTCATACGCCGGGGCGATGCGCGTCTCCGTGAACTTCTGGCTCAACGCCGCCCCGCCCACCAGCAGAGGCACCCGGATCCCCGCCTCTTTCAGGTCGCCGCCCGTCACCACCATCTGCTGCGCGCTCTTCACCAGCAGCCCGCTCAGCCCGATCGCATCCGGCTCATGCTCGTGGTACGCGCGGATCAGGTCCTCCGGCGGCACCTTGATGCCCAGATTCACCACGTCGTAGCCGTTGTTCGACAGGATGATCTCGACCAGGTTCTTCCCGATGTCATGAACGTCGCCCTTCACGGTCGCCAGCAGAATCCTGCCCCGCGCCGCCGTCTCGGACTTCTCCATGAACTGCTCCAGGTGGCTCACCGCCGCCTTCATCGCCTCG
>JAJYKC010000078.1 GCA_021788955.1 Acidobacteriota bacterium | reverse complement strand
GCCCACTATGCGCACCCTGCTCGCCGCCATGCTTTTGCCCGCCGCGGTTTCGCTCGCCCAAACCCCGGCGCCCACTCCCGCGCCAGCCCGCGCCGTCCTCGGCGGTTCCGGAGGCAGCGTCATCACCACCGCCGCGGCAGGCGCCGGCTCGTTCTTTTACGTCAGCAGCGGTGGGCCCAGCCCCGGCGGAGCCATCGTCACCGGCCTGCCCTACACCGCCGACGCCGTCAATACGAGCTCGCAGACCCTCGCTGACGGCAACCACATCAACACGACCCAAACAACTCACGTCGCCCGCGACAGCCAGGGACGTACCCGCCGCGAAGACGCCCTCCCCACTCCGCCCGGCGCCGCCCCTGACGCCCAACCTCGCACCATCATCTTCATCAACGACCCCGTCAGCCAGGTCAACTACATCCTCGAACCCGATCACACCGCCCGCAAGCTCCCCGTCCCGCCGCCGGCCTCAACCACCTCCGCCCGCTCCGGGTTCTTCACGCAGGCCGTCCCCGCGCCCACCGCCATCGGCCGCAACCAGAACGCTACCGAATCCCTCGGATCCCAGATCCTCGAAGGCGTTCAGGCCGAAGGAACTCGCACCACCACCACCATCCCCGCCGGCCAGGTCGGCAATGAGCAGCCCCTAGTCATCACCGACGAAAGCTGGTACTCCCCCGATCTGAAAACCACTGTCATGACCAAACACTCCGACCCCCGCTTCGGCGACACCACTTACCAACTGACCAATATCCAGCGCATCGAGCCACCCGCTACCCTCTTCGAAGTCCCGTCCGGCTACACCATCGCCCAACCCGGCGACGTCGTCCGGCGCATCCCGGCCCAGCAGTAACGCAAGGCCGCGAAGAATGCGATCGTGCTCTTACGCCCTTCTACTTTCCCCTCTGCTCTCACTCGCCTGCGCCCAGCAGCCATCCGGCATCACCATCAACGGCATCGAATCCATCCCTAACGAACCTTTCGTCGCCGGCTACGTCGTCACGCAAACCAACTCCGCGACCTTCACGGCAACCCTCCACGCCGCCCGCGACAGCCACGGCCGCATCCGCGCCGAATCCCCCCGCTTCACCAACCCTCGGGCCCCAACCGCGACCCCCTTCGTGTTCCTCTACGATCCCGCTACCGGCACAAGTTACTTACTCGACCCCACCGCCCGCGCCGCCCAGGCAACCTACGCCGGCAAACCGCGAACCGTTCTCCAACCCACTTCTCACCCACCTCGCGGCATACAACATACCCGCGGGCCCATCGCCACCGAATCGCTCGGCACGCGCGTCATGGAGAACCTCACCGTCGAAGGCACACGCACCACCAGCGCGCTCCAACCCGGCGAGGCCGGCAATCCGCACACCGTAGCCCTCACCGAAGAGCGCTGGTACTCCCCCGCCCTCCACATCTACGTCCTCACCCGCTCCCACGACCCGCGCACCGGCGAAACCACTCGCCGCTTCACCAACATTCAAACCATCGAGCCGCCCGCCTCCCTCTTCGCGCTTCCGCCCGGCTACAATGTCACCGGCTCGCCCCCCGCCCACTGACCCGCGCCGCCCGCCGCGTTAACGATATGATGCTCCATTGAACGGAGCCCCACATCATTGACCGACTCTCCTCTCGCCTCACCCCCCACCCGCCGCCAATGGCTGCGCGCCGCCGGAACGACAGCCGCCGCTTCCTCTCTCGCCAACGCCGCCCCGGACCCGCCCTCCAAACCCAACATCGTCCTCATCATCTCGGACCAGTTCCGCGCCGATAACCTCGGCTGCCTCGGCCACAACCCTCTCGGCCTCACACCCAACCTCGATTCGATGGCGAACCGCGGCACTCTCTTCCGTTCCGCCTACTGCAATCAACCGGTCTGCGCCCCAGCCCGAGGCTGCATCTTCACCAGCCAGTACCCCGCCCGCCACGGCGTCTGGCGCAACGGCCTCGGCCTCCGCACGGACGCCGTCACCCTCGCCACCGAACTCCGCAAATCCGGCTACAGCGCCAATTACATCGGGAAATGGCACCTTTCGCCCTACACCAATCCCGAATCCCGCGGTCCCGTCGCCCCCGAGCATCGCGGCGGCTTCCTCGATCTTTGGGAAGCCTCCAACGAACTCGAATGGACTTCGCACCCCTTCGAGGGCGACTTATACGACGGCGACGGCCGCCCTATCCACTTCTCCAACGTCTACCGCGCCGACTTTATGACCGAACGCGCCGCCCGCTTCCTGAAGACCGCCCGCGGCCCGTTCTTACTCGTTCTCTCTTACCTCGAAGTCCACCACCAGAACGACATCGATAAGTTCGTCTCTCCCGCCGGTTACTCGGACCGGTATGTCAATCCTTTCATCCCCCAGGATCTCCGTCCCCTCCCCGGCTCCTGGCCAAGCCAGTTGTCCGATTACTACGGCTGCGTCGCCAAAATGGACGAGACCGTCGGCAAAGTCTGGCAGTTACTCGACGAAAACGGTTTCGGCCAGAACACCGTTGTCGCCTTCATCAGCGACCACGGCTGCCACTTTCGCACCCGCAACACCGAATACAAACGCAGCCCCCACGACAGCTCCACTCACATCCCCCTCGTCATCGCCGGCCCCGGCTTCAACCGCTCGCTCGCCATCGACGAACTCGTCAGCCAGGTCGACCTCGCCCCCGGCCTGCTCGCCGCCGCCGGCCTCACCCCGCCTGACACCATGCAAGGCCACAGCTTCCTCCCCCTGCTCGATCGCAAGACGGATAACTGGCGCAACGAAGTCTACTTCGAAATGCATGAGTTCGTCACCGGCTGCGGTATCCGCACGCCAGCCTGGACTTACTCGGCCACCGCCCCCAAGCGCCACGGATGGCGCTCCGCGCCTTCCGCCGATCTCTACGTCGAATCCTTCGTCTATAACAACCAGGCCGACCCCTTCCAGCACGTCAACCTCGCCGGCCGCGCCACCGCCCGCGCCGATGCGGAAAAACTCCGCGGCCGCCTCCTCGCGCGCGTGCGCGAAGCCTCCGGCTTAAGCCCCACCATCGAGCCCGCCTGGTTCCCCTACCCCTAAACCTTCAGCGTCGTTCAACAAACGGGATGGCGTCCAAATCCTAGTGCCATCTCTCGGGGCCATTTCGGCCCCGTCGCCACAAGCGTAATCTTACTAACCATATGGGGCGCAACGAGAACCAGCCTCTTACAGGGCATGCCGGATCGCGACTTAGGCCGTTGGCTCGCGACGTGCCACTTCTTTGGCAGAGACGCAAATTCCGTAGAGGAGGAACTTTGCCATGTCCACAGAACGTTTCCGCGGGACGACTTCCAAATGGAAGGTCCTGCTCACTTCGGCTTCTCTGCTCGTGCTTCTCGCCGGCACCGTGTCCGTAGCCTTTGCCCAAGGCAACGGCTCGGGCGGAGGAGGGACCGGCGGCGGCGGGACCGGTGGCGGAGGCAAACCGGGAGGAGGGGAAACCACCACCGGCAGCAACCTGTCCTACCCGGCCAATTTCTATAAAACGTCCCTGCAGGCGGGCGTCGTCGGATCTTACGACTTCGGTGCGCTGTTCCCTGGCGGCGTGAGCTATGGGTGCCTCGTACCCGAGATTATCGGGACCACGACCTACCCCAACACATCCTGCGTCGCAACTGACGGCACACCACAGGACTACACTACCTGCCAAACAAAATGTACAGGCCTGGGTGCAACAACAGTTGAGCGGATTTACTGGCAGAAAAACGCTTACAACATGTGGCAGGCGGGATACGCTACATCTACCGCAGCGCTTCCCGTGTCGTATATCGACTGGGGCGACAACCTCGAAAGCAAGTCTTGGCCGGTTGGGATCCTCCGCGTTGAGACCAATACCTTCTCAACGATGCCTGCGGCGACAGAGACGAACAACCCGCGGATTCGGTTCGACATGTGGCATGTGTTCGGCCAGGGAACCAACGAACTTTGGGGTGTACATACTTCGGATGCCGATCCGCCCGTCCCTTATGTCTACGTGGATGCGGGAGCCGTAAATTGGCCTTATGGCGTGAACGTATCCAGCACGGCAAGACTCAATCTCGCCAAACTTGCGACGGGAGGGGCAACTTGCCCGACCGGAGGAACCGGATTGGATCAGTCACCCTACCAGGGTGCCGCGAATTTCACGTGGAACCCCACAACAGGGTCCTGGGTCGGTGTCCCTTACTTCAAAGACGCGATCTACGGTGCTGAACTCAGCATCAAGGGGAGCTACGTTTACGGCTACAACTGGTCCTTGAAAACCGAAGCAGTGCCGCCGGATGTAGGTAAGACCGGGTGGTGGCGGCTGACCTTCTACACTCCGGACAAGTCCGTTGACTTCACAAACTTTGTCGCTCCAACGGCCCTGGACAACACGTTCGCCCCGCCGGCTTCGGCTACAAGTCTGCCTTCGCTGCTTCCCGCCGCGGCAGCGGTGCTGTTGGTGCCGCAGGCGCCGGTGATCCTCCCGGCTGCCGAAACCACAGGCTCGCTTTACGTGCCCGAGGTTGACAAAACGAACCAGTTGACCTACCTCGACATCTGCATCCTGGAAGGGAAAGGAGGCGGAGGCGGTAAGGGCCACACGAAGTAATGACCCTCTGGCCGGGCCGGGATCGCTTCCGGGCCGGCCTGTCGGTCGAACATCCCGTTCGCCAGCACAACCTTTTCCACACACGGCGGGCGCTTCCCTTGGCCAACGAGCGGCTACTTAGCCACTCGGACCCGCGCCCGCCGCTTTCTTGTCTCTTACCCTAAAACAGCAGCTTCAGGGCGAACTGCAACTCCCGCGGCGTGTTCGCCTGGCTCGATATCACCCCAAATTGCCCCGAAGACAACACCGAATTCGGTCCGCCAAAAACAACTTGGTTCAGTAAATTGAAAGCTTCCGCCCGCAGTTCCGCTTGCAGCCTCTCGGTAACCTGAAAATTCTTGAACAGCGAAAAGTCGATGTTCTCCATCCCCGGCGCTCGCACGTCCGGCAGCGTCCGCCCGGTGTTCCCAAACGTAAACGGAGCCGGCTGCGAAAACACGGACGTGTTGAAATACTCGTTCAAGCGGCTTTCCACTGGGCCGGTCAATAGCGCGCTGTGCCCGTCATTATTCGGCCGCAGGGAAAGGCTGCCGGACCGGGACGTGTTCTGCGTCGTCAGCACCAGCGGATACCCCGTCTGATAGGTCGCAATCCCGTTCACCTGCCATCCGCCGAAAACCAGATCTTCGGCTCGGTTCCAGCTCGACCCAAACCTCTGCCCATGCCCGAACGGCAGCGAATAGACCCCGCTGGTCACCAGGCTTCGCGAAATGTCGTTTGGCGACACCGCCCGCTCCGCCGCACCGTCATAAATGTTCTGTATCCCTGCGTTCCGTCCAACATTCGAGATAATTGCGTAATCGTCGATCAGCTTCTGTCCGGTAAAGGAAACCAACACGCTCAGCCCTTGACTGAACCGCTTCTCTACTTTTACCTGGATGGAGTTATAGTCCGAGTAGCCGCCCGTTAGATACGACGCGAAAATTCCCGTGAACTGCGGAAACGGCGCCAGCAGATAACTCTGAGGAACTGTCTTCGCCGCCAGGGGCCCCGTCTTGATGATCCCGTAGAACGGGTTCCCTACGCTGGCCTCCAGTTGTGTCCCGAGCGACATCGCGGCGGGGGTCAACTGGTTCAGGTTGTAGTCATTCTCGCCCGACTGATTCAGGTGAACCCCATGGCTCCCCACATACGACACACCAACCAGCGTGTTCCCCGGCAACTGCCTCTGCACCTCGAAGTCCCAGTTTTCGTTGTACGGCATGTGGTTGTCACCGGTCAGGGGCGTCTCGAAGGATGTCCCGATGCCCGTCATCAAACCGAGCGAGCTTCCGGCAATCGGATTGAGCCCGTTCGGAAACGGATTCGTCAAATACAACGAAGGCGTCAAGCCGTTCGGACTGCCCACATAACTCGTGGTGCTGCTGAATCCGTAGTTGCCCAGCGTCGCTCCCGCCTCGCGGTACGAAGGTCCATAGAAGATCCCGTACCCGCCGCGCAACACCGTGTTCTCCGACGCCTGGTAGGCAAACCCAAGCCTCGGCGCGAAGTCCGTCCACTGCGGCTGGAACTGCAGCCGGCTGTTGCCTCCAACGCCCGGATATACCAACCCGCCCTGCAGCCCGGCAATGCCGGTCTTGGCAGCCAGTGGCGACGCCACATCCGGATTGAACGTCTCCATCCGGTTGTAGCGCTCCGTCCGCGGGACGTCCACGTCGTACCTCAGCCCCAGGTTTAGCGTCAGCCGCTTCGTCGCCTTCCAGTCGTCCTGGAAATACCACGCGTAGTATTTACTTTCCGTCGCCGCGTTCTTGGAATCCATCGTCATCTGTCCGCTGCCTACGCCCAAAAGCAGGCTCGCGATCGAATTCCCGGCGATCGTGCTCGCCACGTTCGGATTCGGCCCCTGCGTAATCGCATTCGAAAAGCCGTAATTTCCCGTCGATGCTCCCGACTCCAGGTCGTTCACCAAAAGAAGCCGCCCCTCGAAGCCGAACTTCAATACGTGACTCGACAGCACCTTCGTGTTGTTCAAACTTACTAAGTGGCTCGCGAACGAAGCATGCCGGTAGTCACCCTGTGCGCCGTTGCCCAGCGTGTAGTAGCCCGCCGGACCGATTCCTGGAAACAGCAGTTGGTCCGCGTTCGCCGCGATGTAGCCTGGAAATCCCAGGCTCGTCGGATTGAAGCCTTCGCTCACCGGCGTGAACGCCAGCAGCGTCCGGGCAAACCCGTAGCGGAACTCCATCAAAAACGTGGGCGTCGCTGTGAACGTGTAATCGAATGCCGCGCTGTTCGACGTTTGCGGCTGGGTAAAACCGCCCTGCGCCACCAGGTCCGCCGCGGGAAACAGCGGCGTAACGGGCTGATTTTGACCCCGCCGCGAGTACCGAACGAAGAATCGGTTCCGGTCGTTGATGTTTTCGTCCACCTTGGCGTCCAGCGTGTCACTGTTCACCACCGTCGTCCCAGCCGCGAAATAGTTATTCAACCCGCCATTGGCAACGCCCGCGGCGTTGGGCAACGGATAGAAGTTCATGATGTTGGCCGCTACAGGATTGATCCGGCTCGGCGGAATGATGTTCCCCGGAAACGGCTGGCGCACATAGCCGCTTCCCGAAGCGGCCGTCGTCGTCGGGTCATAAATGACCACCGGCTTTCCGGCGGCGTTCGTCGTCTGAGCGAAATCCCCCATCCGCTGCAACGCTGTCGGCACCGACGTCGTCACCGTCCTCGCCGAACCCTGCCGCAACCCTTCGTACGCCACGAAAAAGAAAGTCTTGTCCTTGCCGTTATACAGTTTCGGCAACTCCACCGGCCCGCCCAGGCTGCCCCCGAACTGGCTCCGCTTGAAATTGGGAAGCGGCTTGCCGTTTTGGTTCGCAAAGAAGCTGTTCGAGTCCAGATCCGAGTTCCTCAAGAACTCAAATGCGCTGCCGTGAAACGAATCCGTACCCGACTTGTAAATCAGGTTGATGATCCCACTCCCGCTCCGGCCAAACTCCGCCGAATACGAGTTCGTCTGCACCTTGAACTCTTCCACCGATTCCACCGACGGAAACACGGCGAACCCCTGAATCGGATTCACCAGCGGCGGCGACGACGGAATTCCATCCACCAGGATGTCCGTGCTCCCCGGCCTCCCGCCGTTAATCGAGATGTTCTGGTTGTTGTACTGGCCGTTCGTGCTGCCCGTCACACCCGGCACAAGAAACACGAGCGAGTATGCGTTCCGCTGGTTCAGCGGCAGGTTCACAATGCTTCGATTGTCCACCACCTGCCCCATCGCAGCCGTGGTGGTCTCCAGCAGTGGCGCCGCCCCAGTCACTTGCACCGTCTCGCTCGTCGCGCCCACTTCCAGCGTAAGATTGACCTGCGCCGACTGGTTCACCTCCAGCATGATCCCGCCGCGCTCCACCGTCTTGAATCCGGACGCCTCCACTGTGATCACGTACGGCCCGCCTGGCTGAAGCGACGCCACATAATACCGCCCGTCCGGCCCCGTACTCACACGCGTCTCTACGTTCGTGGAACTGTTGCGGACTCTTATGCTCGCCCCAGGCACCGACGCCCCTGTAGGGTCGCTTACAGTTCCTTCGAGCGACGCCGTCACCACCTGGCCGCTCACTAACCCGCAACCCAGCACCAAAATCGCGGCGGCGCGACACAGTCTTCCCGTTCTTGTCACCATGGACCCCCCTTATGCAACGGATTGGTCCATGTTGACGCG
>JAJYKC010000077.1 GCA_021788955.1 Acidobacteriota bacterium | reverse complement strand
AAATCCGCATCCGGGAACGACGGGTGCATCACCACGTCGGCAAACAAATCCAGCGACGGATCAAGCTTCTCCTTCAGCGCGCTCACGTAAACCGTCGTCTGGTCGATGTTCGAACTCGCGCTCAGCCGCGCGCCCAGCAGTTGCAGCTTCTCGCTGATTTCGAGCGCATTGTAGCGGTCCGTCCCATCGACGAGCGTCGCCGCCGTCAGCTTCGCCGTTCCCGGCTTCGCCAGCGAATCAGCCGCGTAGCCCGCGTCGAACACCAGCCAGAAATCCACCGCCGGCAGGTCGTGGCGCTCCGTCAGTTCCACCTTCATCCCGTTCGACAGCTTCCCGTGCTGCACCGCCGGAACATGCAGCGCCGGAGGCGCGCCGATCGCCGGAGCCTGAGCCCGGTCCGCTCCCTCAGGCACAGCCGCATAGCTCGGGAATGGATTCACCTCAAGCTCATACACGCCATCGCTCAGCCAACGCTGCGCCGCACCACGCAGATCCTCCGCCGTCGCATGCGCCACGCGGTCGAGCGATACTTGATAGGCATCCGGATTCCCCAAAAACACCTGCCCGATCGCCAGCCGGTCACTCTTGCCGCCAAACCCGCCGATCCGTTCGATCCCGCGAATAAAGTTCGCCCGGTACTGCGTCTTCACCCGCTCCAGTTCCTCCGCCGTCGGGCCCTCGCGCAGAAACCGCGCCATCTCCTCGTTGATCGCGTTCTCGATCGGCTCCAGTTTCCCGCCCGGCTTAGCCGTCGCCGAAATCTGGAACTGCCCCGCGATTTCCCTCAGGTTCACGCTCGCCATCACCGACGTCGCAGTCTGGTCGTCGTACACCAGCCGCTTGTACAGCCGCGACGTCTTGCCCTGGCTCAATATGTCGCTCACCAGGTCCAGATAATCCGCATCCGCCGAGCCGAACTGCGGCATGTTCCAAACCATGTACACCCGCGCCTGCGGAACCCGGTCCTGCACCCGCTGCCGGTGCGCCCCCGTGCGCTTGGCGATCCACACCTCCTGATGCGCGATCGGCGGTCCCGGCGGAATGTCGCCAAAGTACTTCTCCACCTTCTCCCGCGCCGCCTTTGCGTCGATGTCCCCGGCCAGCACCAGCGTCGTGTTCGACGGCCCGTAGTACGTCCGGAACCACTGCTTCACGTCATCGAGCGAGGCAGCGTTCAGATCCTCCATCGACCCGATCACCGTCCATGAATACGGATGCCCCTTCGGATACGTATTGTCCGTGATCAGCTCATCCACTTTCCCATACGGCTGGTCCTCGCCCTGCCGCTTCTCGTTCTGCACCACGCCCCGCTGCAGATCGAGCACCTTCTGGTCAATCGCCCCCACCAGGTGCCCCATCCGGTCCGACTCCATCCACAGCGTGTAGTCGAGTGCCGACACCGGAACATTTTCGAAGTAATTTGTTCTATCCTCGTTCGTCGTCCCGTTCAGGTCCGTCGCCCCGATTTCCTCCATCGCCGGAAGAAACTGGCTCTTGTGATGCTCGCTGCCGCCGAACATCAGGTGCTCGAACAGATGCGCGAAGCCCGTCCGCCCCGGCTTCTCGTTCTTCGAGCCGACGTGATACCACACGTCCACCGCCACAATCGGAGCCTTGTGATCCTCGTGCACCAGCACGGTCAGCCCGTTCTTCAAAACGAACTTCTCGTAAGGAATGCGAATGTCCATCTTGCTGTCCTGAGTTCCATTCTGGGCAAAAGCGCACGCAGGAAGCGCCGCCAATGCCGCCATTGCGGCAAATTTCATGAATTCACCCCGAATCCGCCAGTGTAGCGCAGCGAAACCGAAAGGCCGCTCCGTGCGCATGGGATACTGGGGTCACGCCCTGGCCGCGCACCTCGCAGGGCCGCCTCCTCAAATTGCCGACTTCGCACAGCCTGACCCGGAACGCAGCCTGGCTCATCGCTGGCAAAACGCTTGCCTTCGCCGCCACTTTCGCGCTCCCGCTCATCATCGTCCGCCGCCTCAGCCCCTTTGAGGTCGGCGTCTATCAGCAGGTGTTCCTGGTGATCAACACCCTGGTCACCGTCCTTCCCCTCAGCGTATCGCTCAGTTCCTACTACTTCCTGCCCCGCGAGCCCGAACGCGCGCGTCAGATCGTACTGAACATCTGCTTGTATTCGATGGCGGCCGGAGCCCTCGCCTGGACCACGCTCGCTACCTTCCCCGGGCTCGTCGCCCGCGTCCTTGCCGATCCTCAACTCTCCGGCTACTCCCACTGGATCGGAGTCGCCGCCATGCTCCTCCTCCTCGGCGCGGTGCTCGAGCCTGTCAGCGTCGCGCGCGGGGACGTGAAAACCGCCACTGCTTTCATCGTCGCCTCCTCCGTCGCCCGCGGCGTGCTGATGGCCTGCGCCGCTCTGTTCTTCTCCACCGTTCCCGCCCTGATCGCCGCCATCGTCGTCTTCGGCGCGGCCCAATCGGCCATCACGCTCTACTATCTCCAATCCAGATATCCCGGCTTCTGGCGCGCCTTCGATTGGAACATGGCGCTTCGCCAACTCCGCTACGCCGCGCCACTCGGCTTCTCCGGCATCCTGTGGTACTCGGAAACCGACCTCCACAACTACTTCGTCTCTCACCTCGCCGGCACCCTCGCCTTCGCCATCTACTCCTACGGCACCTTCGACGTCCCCCTCGCCGGCATCGTCACCGAGGGCGTGGCCACCGTCTTGATCCCTCGGCTCAGCTACCTCCAGAAAATCGGCGATCACCGCCAGGTCGTCCACATCATCGGCACCGCTACGCGCAAACTCGCTTTCCTCATCTTCCCCATCGCCGGCGTCCTCCTCGTCACCAGCCGCGAGTTCATCCTCTTTTTCTTCACGCAGCGCTTCGCCGCCGCGGTGCCGATCTTCCGCGTCAATCTCTGCCTCCTTCCTCTCGCCGCCATCGTCACCGACCCCGTCATCCGCGCCTACACCGAGTTCCACTCGATCCTCGTCCGCATCCGAGTCCTCATGTTCGTCCTGATCTGCGCCGCTCTCTGGTTCTTTACCTCCCGCTACGGAGGCCTCGGCGCCATCTCCGTCGTCGTCTCGGCCCGATATCTGGAAACCGGCATCATCGCCCTGCTCCTCTGGCCCATCGTCGGAATCCACCGCCAGGACATCCGCCTGCTCCGCGACCCGGCCAAACTCGCCACGGCCTCGGTCTTCGCCGCCGCAGTCACCGAATTCGCCAGGCTCTCCCTCGCGGGAGCCCGCCCCTTTGACATCCTCGCCGTCTGTGGATGTGTTTATTTGGTCGCGTATCTCGCCGCCGTCGTGGCCCTCCGCGTTCCCACCACCGAAGAATGGAACCTCGCGCGCACCTTGCTCCGTAGGGCCTTCACCACCCTCCGTCTGGGCGCGCGAACCGCCGGATAGTAGAATCAAGAAACATGCGCCTGCCTGCAGCCTGCGCCCTGCTTCTCGCATCTACCCTGCTGGCCCGGGAACCATTTCACGCCAAACACGCCATGGTCACCGGCCAGGAGCCCATCGCCACCCGTACAGGTGTCGCCATGCTCAAAAAGGGCGGCAACGCAGTCGACGCCGCCGTCACAGTCGGCTTCGCCCTCGCCGTCACCTACCCCTTCGCCGGAAACCTCGGCGGCGGCGGCTTCATGCTCATCCACATGGCCGACGGCCGCTCCACCTTCATCGACTTCCGCGAAATGGCCCCCCACGCGGCCTCTCGCAACATGTACCTCGACTCCGCCGGCAACCTCACCAAAGGCAGCCTCGTCGGCTGGCGCGCCTCCGGCGTCCCAGGCTCCGTTGCCGGCTTCGCCCTCGCCATGGAAAAATACGGCACAAAAAAATGGGCCGATGTCGTCGCCCCCGCCGAAAAACTCGCCCGCCGCGGCATCCCCGTCTCCTACGCCCTCTCCGAATCCCTCCGCCGCTCCCAACAACTCCTCTCGCAATTCCCCGATTCCAACCGCCTTTTCCACACCAACGGCGCCCTCCGCGAACCCGGCACTGTCTTCAAACAGCCCGGCCTCGCCCGCACCCTGAAACGCATCCGTGCCCGCGGCGCCAAGGACTTCTACCACGGCGAAACCGCCCGCCTCATCGACGCCGCCATGCGCGCCAACGGTGGCGATATCACCCTCGACGACCTCGCCAACTACCGCGCCATCGAGCGAAAACCGCTCACCGGCTCCTACCGCGGCTACACCGTCCTCACCTCGCCCCCGCCAAGCTCCGGCGGCGTCGGCATCCTCGAAATGCTCGGCATGCTCGAAGGCTCCCACTACACACAATCCGGAGCCGGCTCAGCCGCCGCCATCCACTACGTCACCGAAGTCGAACGCCGCGCCTACGCCGACCGCAACGAATACCTTGCCGACCCCGACTTCCATCACCCGCCCATCGCGCAACTCCTCGACCCCGGCTACCTCCACGCCCGCGCCGCCACCATCCTCGCCAATCACGCTACGCCCTCCACCGAAGTCGGCCCCGGCAAACTCGCCGCCTTCCTCCACGAAAGCTCCGACACCACCCACTTCAACGTCATCGATTCGGCCGGCAACACCGTCGCCGTCACCTACACCCTCAACGGCGGCTACGGCAGCGGCGTCACCGTCCCGGGCGCCGGCTTCCTCCTCAACAACGAAATGGACGACTTCGCCGCCAAACCCGGCGCCCCCAACATGTTCGGGCTCGTCCAGGGCGAAGCCAACGACATCCAGCCCGGCAAGCGCCCCCTCTCCTCCATGACCCCCACCATGCTGCTCAAAGACGGCAAGCCCTTCCTCGTCCTCGGCGCGCCCGGCGGCTCGCGCATCATCAACGGCGTCTTCGAAGTGATGCTAAACGTCGTCGACTTTCACATGAATGTGCAGGATGCCATCGACTGGCCGCGCTTCCATCACCAGTGGCTGCCCGACACGCTCTTCCTCGAACCGGGCATCAGCCCCGATACCGCCCGTCTTCTCGAAGGCATGGGCTACAAACTCGGCCATGTCTCCGGCGTTGCCCGCGTCGAAGCAATCGTGAATACAGGAACTTGGCTCGAAGGCGGCACCGATGGCCGGGCGCCCGGCGGATTGGCGGCAGGATATTAATGCAACACGTTCTTTCAACACACCTCTTCGTAAATCACCGCTTAACCACGGTCTGGCTCGAACGCGTCTGGCAGGCCGGCATCCCGGCCATCGAAATCTTCTGCGCCCGCCAGCACCTCGACTACCGCGACCGCGCCCAGATCCAGGAACTCGGCCACTTCTTCCACGACTCCGAGCTCAAACTCCACTCCGTTCACGCCCCTCTATACAACGACGAATTCTGGGGCCGCAGCGGACCGCAGTCCATCATCGACATCACCGAACCCGTTAAGGTCAAGCGCCTCGAATCGGTCGATGAAATCAAGCGCACGCTCGAAATCGCCGAAACCATCCCCTTTCGCTACCTGATCCTCCACTTGGGCCCCGGCGGAACGGAATACTCCGACGCCCGCGTCGACGCCGGCTTCTCCGCCCTCGAAGAGATCAGCCTCTTCGCACGGCAGCGCGGCGTCGAAGTCCTGCTCGAAAACACCCCCAATGAACTATCGAGCGCCGAACGCCTCCGCCTCTTCCTCGACATCACCCACCTCAATCTCGGACTCTGCCTCGACGTCGGCCATGCGAATATGAAGGAAGGGGTCGAGGCGGCATTCCGCCTCATGGAAAGCCGTCTGCGATCGACACATTTGCACGACAACGACGGCGCGAGCGATCAGCACCTGCTCCCATTCAACGCCGGCGGCTCGATCGACTGGAAAAAAACAATGGAACTGCTTCGAAGCCATCCCGATCAGTACCCGCTCCTGCTCGAACTCCGCGAACCGGCGGGCGTCGCGCATCCGATCGAAGCCGCCCGCGACATCTTCGCCCGCCTCGAATCCGCTTAATCCAGCCATGTCTGAATCCGTTCCCCGCATCTCGATCCGCGACGCCGCCGCCCACGCAGGCGAAACCGTCGAGATCGCCGGCTGGCTTTACAACCTCCGCCGCGGTGGCAAAATCTGCTTCCCGCTTCTGCGGGACGGCACCGGCATCATCCAGTGCGTCGCTGTCAAGAATCAACTCGATGAAGCGCTCTTCGAAGCGCTGAAAGACCTCACCCAGGAATCCTCCCTCATCGTCCGCGGCCGCATCCGCGCCGAACACCGCGCCCCCGGCGGCTTTGAACTCGACGTCGAGGGCGCCGAAATCCTCCAGCGCGTCCCCGAGTCCGACCCATACCCCATCACCCCCAAAGATCACGGCGTCGACTTCCTGATGGACCACCGCCATCTCTGGCTCCGCAGCCGCCGCCAGCACGCCATCCTCGGCGTCCGCCACGAAGTCATCCGCGCCATCCGCGATTATTTCGACTCGAACGGCTTCACCCTGGTCGACACGCCCATCTTCACCCCCGCCGCCTGCGAAGGCACCACCACGCTCTTCGAGGTCGATTACTT
Source organism: Acidobacteriota bacterium (assembly GCA_021788955.1). The sequence continues at coordinate 1,849 of JAJYKC010000077.1, read as the reverse complement.
CGAAGGGGAAAAAGTCTACCTCACCCAGTCCGGCCAGCTATATAACGAAGCCAACGCCATGGCCTTCGGCAAGGTCTACTGCTTCGGCCCCACGTTTCGTGCCGAAAAATCGAAAACCCGCCGCCATCTCACCGAATTCTGGATGGTCGAGCCCGAGATGGCCTACGCGAACCTCGAAGACGTCAAGCGCGTCGCCGAAGAACTCATCATCTTCGTCGCCGGCCGCGTCCTCGAACGCCGCCGCGCCGAACTCACCGAACTCGAGCGCGACATCACCAAACTCGAAGCCATCCGCGCCCCCTTCCCCCGTATCAGCTACGACGAAGCCGTCGAGCGTCTCAAACAAAAAGGCAGCGAAATCACCTGGGGCAGCGATTTCGGCGGCGCCGACGAGACCCTCCTCAGCGAAGATTACGACCGCCCTGTCATGGTCGACCGCTACCCCGCCCAGGTCAAAGCCTTCTACTTCCAGCCTGACGAGCAGCGCCCCGAAGTCGTCCTCGGCGTCGACGTCCTCGCCCCCGAAGGCTACGGCGAAATCGTCGGCGGCGGCCAGCGCATCCACGATCTCGATCTCCTCCTCCGCCGCCTGGAAGAACACAAACTCCCGCGCGAAGCCTTCGAGTGGTATCTCGACCTCCGCAAATACGGCTCCGTCCCTCACGCCGGCTTCGGCATGGGTGTCGAGCGCTTCGTCGCCTGGATGTGCGGCCTCGAACACATTCGTGAAACCATCGCCTATCCACGCATGATCTACCGGACCCGTCCTTAGCAAGAGCCAGCACCACCAGATGCCTTCCTCGAAAATCGCAATCCTCGGCGCACCGCTCGATTTGGGCGCCGGCCGCCGCGGCGTCGACATGGGCGCCAGCGCCGTCCGCCTCGCCGGCCTCAACTCCCGCGTCGCCGCCCTCGGCTACGAGGTCGAAGACCTCGGCAACATCCCCGTCGCCCAACCCGAGGCCGAACCCTCCGGCCATCCTCGCGCCCACTACCTCGCGCAGATCGCCGCCGCCTGCCAAACCCTCGCCGCGCGCGTTGAACAGGTTATGCGCGACGGCCGCTTCCCCCTCGTACTCGGCGGCGATCACTCGGTCGCCGTCGGCACCGTCTCCGGAGTCTCCTCCTATCTCCGCGGCCGCGGCAAACGCATGGGCCTGCTCTGGATCGACGCCCACACCGACATGAACACCCCGGAAACCAGCCCCTCCGGCAACGTCCACGGCATGCCGCTCGCCTGCTGCGTAGGCCTCGGCCCCACTGAACTCACCTCCATCGGCGGCTTCTCGCCCAAGGTCGACCCCGCTAACGTCGTCTTAGTCGGCATCCGCAGCGTGGACTCAACCGAACGCGCCAACGTCCAAGCCGCCCAGGTCCACGTCGCCACCATGCGCGACATCGACGAGCGCGGCCTCCGCTCCGTCATGGAAGAAGCGATCCTCCGCGTCAGCGAAGGGACCGAAGGCTTCCACGTCTCCCTCGACATGGACGCCGTCGACCCACAGGACGCCCCCGGCGTCGGCACCCCCGTCCGCGGCGGCCTCACCTACCGCGAAGCACACCTCATCATGGAAATGATCTGCGACTCCGCCAAACTCCTCTCCCTCGAAGCAGTCGAAGTAAATCCCGTCATCGACGAAGCTAACCGCACCGCCTCCCTCGCCGTCGAACTCATAATGTCCGCTTTGGGAAAACGAATCCTATGAAAATCCGAGTCGCCGTAATCTACGGCGGCCGCAGCGGCGAACACGAAATCTCGCTCCGCTCCGCCAAGTCCGTCCTCGAAGCTCTCGACCCCGAGCGCTACAAAGTCCTCCACTACCGCATCTCCCCCGAAGGCAAGTGGAAC
>JAJYKC010000076.1 GCA_021788955.1 Acidobacteriota bacterium | reverse complement strand
GAATCCCGTATAGCTTTACAGCGCACGCAAAGGATATCTATCTCTCGCCGGCCGAAGATCTCCGCCGCAAGATGGCGGGAGCGCGATTTGTCCTCACCTGCACGGGTTACAACGAGCGTTACCTGCGCCAGATCCAGCCCGGCGCGCCGGTGACGGTGGCCTATCACGGAATCGACGTAGGTCTGTTTGGCTCGGCCCCGGTGGCCAAGCCGGCCGCGCGGCCGCAAATCCTGAGCGTCGGGAGGTTCTGCGAGAAGAAAGGTTTCCCCGATCTGATCGACGCTTGTAAGATACTCCGCGATCGCGGGCGCGACTTTGAATGCCGGATCATCGGCTTCGGTCCACTCGAAGCGGAACTCAGAAAGCGGATCGAGTCGCTTGGGCTTTCTTCCATGGTCCGGATCGAAGGCCAGATGACCCAGTCCGAACTGGCGTGCGAGTACCAGTCCGCGCGCATGTTCGTTCTTCCTTGCCGGATCACCGAAGGCGGCGACCGGGACGGGATTCCCAACGTTCTTCTCGAGGCGATGGCTTCACGAGTCGCCGTAGTGTCCACGCCGGTTTCGGGAATTACAGAACTGATCCGCCCGGGACATAACGGAATCCTCGCTTCAGAGCGCGACGTGACGGCTCTGGCCGAGGCGATGGACTTATTGCTCGAAGACGAAGTTCTCGCCGCGCGGCTCGGCGTACAGGGCCGCGAGACCGTGCTCGGCCACTTCGAAATGTACGCGAGCTCCAAACGCATTTTCGATATTTTCAGCGCGCACGTGGCCCGGCCTCGCACAAAGCAGAGCACACGGGGACAGGAGTTACTCGATGCCCGCACGTAATCCATCCTTTCGCGAGTTAGTCGGCGGCTTTGTCCGGCTGTTCCGCGCATTTCGTCCCGAGGTCGCGCGGCAGAAGAAGCTGTTCGTCGGCGCTGCCGCCGCCGTGATGATGACCGCCGTCTTTCAGCTTCTCGAACCATGGCCGCTGAAGTTCATTTACGACCAGCTCTTCGGCGCCTTCGGCCATCGCCACGCACGGACAGCCTGGTTCCTCGCCGGTTGGAGTCCGGAGCGGATCATCAGTTCCGCGGCGGGGGCGATGATTCTCATGGCCGGTCTGGGGGCGCTAAGTAACTACCTGAATTCCGTACTGCTGGCCGTGGCGGCATCGCGTGTGCTGGCCGACGCCCGGCTGAGGCTGTTCTCCCACATCTCGCACCTGTCCATCTCGTTCCACAACCGCAGCCGGACGGGCGACCTCACCGCGCGGGTCATCTTCGATATCGACCGGATTCGCGAAGTTCTGGTTACCTCTGTCGTGCCATTCGTCTCCTACAGCCTGACGCTTGTGGCGATGCTCGGTGTCATGTTCTGGATGAACTGGCGGCTGGCATTGATCGCTCTGATCGCCTTTCCCGTTTTCCTCCTCGTCGTGACGCGGCTCACCCGTAAGATCCGCGAGACCACCCGCGTCCAGCGCCAGAGGGATGGTGTCATGGCGGCAACCACCTCAGAGGTGATCGGCTCGATCCGCGTCGTGCACGCGCTCTCGCTGCAGGACTTCTTCAGCCGGAGTTTTTCGGCGTCCAACACGCGGAGCCTGCGAAGCGGCGTCGAGACAGTTCGGCTGTCGGCCAGCCTGGAGCGAACCGCCGAGTTACTCGCCGCGGCCAGTGGCGCGATGGTCCTTTGGGCCGGCGCCCACGCGGTGCTCGACAAAGCCATCACGCCCGGCGAACTGATCGTGTTCCTCAACTATCTTCGGGCTGCGTTCAAACCCCTCCGGCAACTTGCGAAGTATATGGGCCAAATGGCCAAGGCCGTCGCGTCCGGGGACCGCGTCCTCGACCTGTTGCACACGGAGGCGGAAGTGAAAGACGCCCCCGGCGCCGTGGAAGCACCGGCCTTTCAAGGGCATATCCAATTTGAGAACGTGCGTTTCGCTTATGAAAACGGTAAGACGGTGCTCGACAACGTTAGTTTCGAGTTACAGCCAGGCGAGCGTGTTGCCATCGTAGGAGACTCGGGCAGTGGTAAGTCTACCCTCGCCGGACTTCTGCTCCGGTTTCACGATCCGCAGCAGGGACGCATTCTGATCGACGGAACTCCGATCGACCGCTTCACAATTGAATCCCTGCGGCGGCAGATCAGCGTAGTTATGCAGGAGAGCGTCCTGTTCGCCGCCTCCGTGCGCGAGAACATCGCCTTGGGCGTTCCGTCGGCTGACATGGCGGCTGTCGAGGAAGCGGCGAGGATCGCCAACGCACATGAGTTCATCGCCCGGATGCCGGAGCGGTACGAGACACAACTTGGCGAGCGAGGCGCCACGGTTTCCGGCGGCCAGCGGCAGCGGATCGCCATCGCGCGGGCCGCGATCCGTCAGGCCCCGATCGTGTTGCTGGACGAGCCGTCCACCGGGCTCGATGAAGCCGGAGCGCGCGAGGTCGAGGCCGGGCTTCAGCGGCTGTGGCGCGGGCGAACCACGATCCTGATTACCCACGATCTGGACGCAGCGCGCGAAGCCGGCGTAATCCTCTACGTTGCACACGGCCGGATCGCCGAACGGGGAACGCACGACGAGTTGATGGCCCGGAACGGAAGATACGCGCAAGCTTACCGCCGGCGCCGCAGGGAATCCGGTGAGCTATCGGAAAGGATGGTGGCAGCCGATGCGTGAAGCCAAGGATCGAGTCACGCGGCTATGGGTCCTGCGCCACGCGGCGAGCACATATAACCGCCAGGGTCGCTTTCAGGGATCCTCGAACAGTTCCCACTTGACGGAAGAAGGACTCAACGATGCGCGGCGCGCTGGGGAAGCGCTCGCCGGTATCCCGTTTGACGCTGTGTACACAAGTCCGCTGTCGCGCGCCATGGAGACCGCCGGCGCGGTGACTGCGGCGCGCGAATTTGCGGCGCCCGTCATTTCTCATTCCGCCCTGGCGGAAATAAGCCTGTTCGGCTGGGAGGGCCGGCGCTACGCGGAAATCTGTGACGAATGTCCCGATCAATACGGTGACTGGGTTCACGCGCCCGCGCGTTTTTCGCTCGAAGACGAGCGGGGTACGCGCCGTTTTCCCGTTTGTGAAGCGTTTGACCGCGCCTGCGGCCTCGCAGGGGAGTTAGTAAGCCGGCATCCCGGAAAAAACGTCCTGGTGGTTACTCACAACGGGATGGGACGTGCATTGCTCTTGTCGGCGCTCGGACTTGGCCCGGAGTCATTTCACACGATTCAGCAAAATAACCTCGGAGTCAGTGTTTTAGAGTATGCCCGCGGCGAAAAAGAGGCGCGGCTTCGAGTCCTCAACGCGACCGGCTACATCTCTGCCCGGCTCCCGAAGCCGAAGTCCGGTCCGATCGGGGTTCGCGTTGTCCTTGCGCCGGAGATGGACCGGCGCCGGGCTTCCGGCTGGCTGAACGGCGCCGAGTGCGTCGAAGCCTGTTCGGAAGAATGCGGCCGGTTGATCGCCGGGCTCCCGCTTCCCGGCGCGCGGCCGCTGACAACCGTCGCCCTGGCCGGCACGGCCAACGAACTGGACGGTGTGCTGGCGCGGCTGCCACGCCTGCCGGCGCCCTTGGTGCGCACCGCAAGGCTCGAGCCCGGCCGCTTTACGGTAGTGCATTATGCCGGGCCGCACTCGCCGGCGGCGCTGCTGGCGTTGAATTTATCGATTCCCGGTCCGGACGGGACCGGCATGGAGTTTACCGCATGAAAATACTTGTCACCGGCGCGGCCGGGTTCATTGGATTCCACCTCGCACAGCGTTTACTGCGCGAGGGGCATGAAGTGGAAGGGGTTGACAACCTGAACGATTACTACGACGTAACTCTGAAGTTGGCGCGGCTCGATCGCCTTCGCCCGCTCCCGGGCTTCCGGTTCCATCGTCTCGATGTCGCGGATACGGCGGCCGTCGATCACCTGTTCGCCTCGCGGCGGCTTGATTGCGTCGCGCACCTGGCCGCGCAGGCGGGCGTCCGCTACTCAATCGAAAATCCGCACGCTTACGTAAGGGCCAACCTCGCGGGGTTTGTGAACATCGCCGAAGCATGCGCCCAGCAAGGCGTCGGGCACCTGGTCTTCGCCTCGTCGAGCTCCGTCTACGGTGCAAACCGGAAAGCGCCGTTCTCTACGCGGGATAACGTGGACCATCCGGTGTCACTCTACGCCGCAACCAAGAAGTCGAACGAATTACTCGCCCACTCCTACAGCCATACTTACGGACTGCCGGTGACCGGCCTGCGTTTCTTCACCGTCTACGGCCCATGGGGCCGGCCGGATATGGCTTACTTCAAATTTGCTGAGGCGATCGAGGCCGGCCGCCCGATCCCTGTTTACAACCACGGCGACATGAGCCGCGACTTCACTTACATCGACGACATCGTTGAAGGCGTCGTGCGCGTGCTCGGCAACCCTCCCCGCCAGAGTTACTCTGCCCTGCATCCGGAAGAATCGCTGAGCCAGGCACTTTACCGGATTTACAACATCGGTAATCATCAGCCCGTAAGGCTGTTGGATTTCATCGGTACCCTCGAACGCTGCCTCGGCAAGACGGCTGTAAAGCAGTATTTGCCCATGCAGCCGGGAGACGTGCCTTGCACCTATGCGGACACGGCGGACCTCGAACGGGACACCGGTTTCCAACCCGCTACGGCGATCGAGGAAGGCCTGTCGAAATTTGTCGAGTGGTACCGCAGTTACTTCGGCTACCGCCGGAGCGTGGCATGTTGAAGAAACTCCTCTTCAAGTGCGTTCTTCCCTTGGTGGCGATAGCCTGCGTGGGACCATCTTCAACGGCGCTCGCGCAGCAGGCTGGCTCGGTCCACGGGGTTGTGAAGGACCCTTCAGGTGCGGTCGTGAGCGGCGCCGCTGTTACCGCGACCGGCGCGGCAGGTAAAGTCTACTCGGCCGTATCCAACCAGCAGGGCGAATATCAGATGTCAGGCATCGAGCCCGGACACTACACCCTGCATGCCGATCACGATGGCTTTGCGCCGTTCGAAAGCCAGGAAGTAGAAGTAACCGGAGGCGAGGCCGCGCAACTGGACCTCCATTTGTCGCTGGCTGACGTCCAGAATCAGGTCACCGTAAGCTCCCAGGCCGATTCGCTCAGTGTCGATCCCGCCGACAACGCGAACGCGATCGTCCTGAGCGGGGACGACCTCGACACCCTGCCCGATGACCCCGACGATCTGCTTACCGATCTCAAGGCCATCGCCGGGCCGGGCGCGGGCGCCATGACGAGCCAGTTGTTTCTCGACGGCTTCAGCGGCGGACGGCTTCCGCCGAAGGACTCGATCCGCGAAGTGCGCATCAATCAGAATCCGTTTTCCGCCGAATACGACACGCTGGGCTACGGACGAATCGAAGTATTCACCAAGCCGGGCTCGAACGCCGTCCACGGCTCCGTCTCATACCGGATGAGCGATGCGTCCATGAATTCGCGAAATCCGTTGGTGGACATCAAACCGGCCTACCGCTCGCAGCAGGGCGACGGTGACATCGGCGGCTCTCTCGGAAAGCGGGTGTCGTGGTTCGTGGACTTTGAGCGGCGCGACGTGCAGGACAACGCGGTAGTGAGCGCGACGGCGCTGACGCCGTCACTGCAGCCCTACGCCGTGAGCGAGGCCGTCATGGCGCCATTTGCGAGCACCATGGTGGACCCCCGCCTCGATATTCAACTCAACCAAAACAACACGCTCACGATTCGCTATAGCTGGTTCGGAACCGGCGTGGTGAACGATGGCATCGGACAGTTCGCGCTGCCCTCCGCCGGCTACGACCTGCACACCGGACACCACACCGTCCAGATGACCGAGACCGCCGTGGTCGGGCCGAACACCGTTCTGGAGACAGGCTTTCAATTTAACCGCGATCAGATGGCTTACCAGTCGGCCTATGGCCAATCCTCGCTGCGAGTGCTCGATTCGTTTACCGGCGGCGGGTCGCCGATCGGACCGTCGGCAAACCTGGCCGACGGGTACGAGTTACACAGCTATGCGTCGCTGAACCGGGGAAATCACCAAATCAAGTTCGGCGGCCGCGTCAGGGAAACCCAGTTACAAGATACGTCCTTCCGTAACTTCGGAGGTACCTATATCTTCGCCGGCGGGACCGCGCCGGAACTTAACGCGATGAATCAGCCGGTGCTCGGCCCCGGTGGCCTTCCGGTCGATGTGGCGCTCACCTCGCTCGAGAGCTACCAGCGGACGCTGCTGCTTCAGAACGCCGGATACTCGGCCGGCCAGATTCGCGCACTGGGCGGCGGGCCTTCGCAATTCATGCTCAACAGCGGCATTCCCTATGCGGCGTTGTCGGAAGCTGATGCCGGACTCTTCGTGCAGGACGACTGGAAGTTGAGGCCGAATCTTACTTTAAGCGCCGGGCTTCGGTACGAGTTGCAGTCGAACGTATCCGACTGGCGCGACATCGCCCCGCGCTTCGGCCTGGCCTGGTCGCCGGGCAAGCACAGCAAGACCGTGATCCGCGCCGGCGGTGGCGTATTCTACGACCGCATCCCCGCAACGATCGCCCTCGATGCCATGCGTTTCGGCGGTGCGTTGCAACAGCGATACGTCGTGCGGCATCCTCTGTTCTATCCCGCCGCCCCGTCGGCCTCGTCGTTGACCGGGCCCGGCGCTGTCGAAATCACCAAGCAGTTGGACCCGAATCTGCAAGCGCCGGCGGTGATGCAGGCGGCGCTCAGCGTGGAGCGGCAATTGAGCCGCAAGACCATCCTGTCCGCAACGTTTATCGACTCCCACGGAGATCACCTGCTCCGTTCCCGCGATATCAACGCCCCACTGCCGGGAACTTACCCCGCGGGCCAACCGCAAAAGGGCGTGCGGCCTTATGGACCGAACGACATTTATCAGTATGAGTCGGCCGGCATTTTCAACCAGCAGCAGCTTCTGATTAACCTTTCCCGGCGCATGACCAATGGGCTGAGCATCTTTGGTTATTACGCCTGGACGCACGCGATGAGCAATACGGACGGTGCGAACTGGTTCGTGTCCAATCCGTACAATGCGAACGCGGACTATGGCCGTTCCGCCTACGACATTTCACACAGCGTCGTCGTCGGGGCGACTTACTCGGGGCCTTTCCATATCCTCTTCAGCCCGTTCTTTATCGCGCGATCGGGAGCGCCGTTTGACATTACAACCGGCACCAGCCCGTACGGCGACCTCTTATTCAACGCGCGCCCGGCCTTCGGGGCTTCGGCGGCCGCTCCCGGTGTCATGGCCACGCCCTTCGGTCTCTTCCAGGCGAATCCTGCCGCGGGCGCGGCGCTGATTCCGCGCAACTATGGGACTGGCCCGATGTTCCTGACCCTGAACATGCGCCTCAGCCGGACGTTCGGTTTCGGCTCGACTGAGGGACGAACTCACGGCAAGAAGGCCAAGAAAGGCGCGGCCGGAGAAGGCATGATTGTCGCCGAGCCCGGCGGTTCGGCCGCCGAAGGCAAAGTGCACGATGCCTCCACCGAGCACCGCTATAACCTGGTCGTGGCGATAATCGCCCGGAACGCTCTTAACCGGTTCAACCCCGGGCTGCCTGTCGGCGACTTGAGTTCCCCTCTTTTCGGCGCTTCCAACTGGATGGCTTCACCCTCCGGGCCCATGAACGCCATGTACGGCGACAACCGCCGCATCTTCCTCCAGTTGAAACTTCGGTTCTAAGTCCTTGTCGCTTACAACGCCTGAAACTGCGCGGTGAAGAAAAACGTCGAGCCGTGGCCCGGACGGCTTTTAGCCCAGATCCGGCCACCCATGGCTTCAACCAGACGGCGGGCAATCGCCAGACCGACGCCGGCGCCGCCAAATTTACGCGAAGACGAGGTGTCGGCCGTTTCGAACGGTTCGAAGATAATATCGAGTTTATCGCCCGGGATGCCGATGCCCTCGTCCTGGACGGAAAATTGCAACCCGGCGGAGGTGGACGAAGCAGACGGCGGATCGAGCGTTACCTTAACAGAAATCGTTCCCTTCGAAGAGAATTTCACCGCGTTCCCGATGAGGTTCGCCAGCACTTGCCCCAGGCGAAGCGAGTCCCCGGCCACAAGGGACGGAACACGCTCGTCGATCTGGGTCTGGATCGTGAGTCCTTTTTCGAGAGCTACCGCGGCAAAAAGGCCGGTCGCATGACTGATGCAGTGCGCCAGATCGAACGGGGCGGCGTGGAGGACCGTCGTGCCCTCGGAAACACTGGCGAGATCCAGTAACTGAGACATGAAGGCGAGCAACGCCTCGGTCGATTCCGCCAGTACGCGCAGGTATGTTTCGCGTTCCGGATCGTTCGGCGACTCGCGGAGT
>JAJYKC010000075.1 GCA_021788955.1 Acidobacteriota bacterium | reverse complement strand
TCGACGTGATCCCCTTCAAGCTGCCGTTGTGGTGGAACAGGGCGTCATTCGTGACTGGGTCGCGGATTTCTACCCGTGCATAAATCGGACAGCCACACCCGAATATCAGGCGCGGTGGTCGCCCTTTCCTGTCTTCGTAATCAGCTTGAGCGTAGCGGCAGCGGGGTCTGTGTCTAACGTAGATATCGCGCATCGGAAGGCAGATTTTAGCAGCAAACCCGCTACAGTCAATGCGCTATTGGGTGATCCTATTGAATTTACAGGGGATATTCTGGCGGAGAGGGGGGGATTCGAACCCCCGGTAGAGGTTTAGGCCCCTACGACGGTTTAGCAAACCGCTGCTTTCGACCACTCAGCCACCTCTCCGCGAGATGAAAATGGTCTCGAACAGCATGGTATCACACGCGCACCCGCGCCTGCTCCGCCCGCATGCTATCCTTGTCTTTGAAGCGCGCCCGTAGCTCAGCTGGATAGAGCGTTTGCCTCCGGAGCAAAAGGTCGGCAGTTCGAATCTGCCCGGGCGTACCACTCCTTCCTTTATCGCTCTGGGGCGTTCCCGACAGTGCCCCTCCCGGAATGTGCTCCCGCCTGCAACTTGCGGCTCCCCATCCGCGTCAAGCGGCATAGAGCCGGCTTTGCCCCATGAGACGCTTCCTTTACAGCCGTTGGTTCTTCTTCTTTCTTGCGGTAGTCTGCCTCGTCGACCTTGGAGCCGACGTCCTGGAGTTGGTTCGGGGCAATACCGACTTGAACGATCTCGCAATTGCCATGGATTGCATCGCGGTTGCGATGTCGTTGTGGATCTTTACCGACTTGCAACGCAGAAGGCCGAAGAATGGCGACCATTCTCGTCGTCGATGACGAGGACCTGGTCCTACGCCTCGTCTCCACCATGCTGAGGTCGGCCGGGCATCGTCCATCGGACGCCCATAACGGCCTCGAAGCCATTTCACTATTCCGCTCTTACCCCGACCGTTTTGACCTAGTGATTACCGATATGAAAATGCCGACCTTGGACGGCCTTCAGTTGATCAAGCTGATCCGGGAAACCAGGCGCGACATGAGAATCATTTGCATGAGCGGCTTCACCGAAACCTGTCCCACCGGGGTGCATTTCCTAACCAAGCCGTTCCTTCCGCGGCAACTCCTCGAAGCGGTTGAACAGACGCTCACGCCTGCGTGACAACTCCCGGAGCGTGCGCTCCCGCACGCCCCCCGCCGCGCGCCGTGGCGGGCCGCACACACTACCGCCCCCGGCCTACATCCGGCCGCGCCACAATGAAAATCGAACCCTCGGGAGGCGCCTCATGAAAGCTCTGTTCCTCGCCGGCCGCATCGCTTTCGGCGGCTTCTTCGTCTACAACGGCGTCCACCACTTCCTCAAGTGGCGCAGCATGGCGCAATACGCCCGCGTGATGGAAATTGCGCGCAAACGCCTCGCTGCCTGAGGCCCTGCACTTCCGCCCCTACTTCATCTTCGCCAGTTTTTTCCTGATTTCCCGCGCGTCCTTGCCGTCCCCCGCAATCTCCAGGAACTTGCTGTACGCCGCTTTGGCGGCCGTGAAGTCCTTCAACTTCTCTTCCGCCTGCCCCAGTTTCAGCCAGGCTTCCTTATTCCCGTTATTCCACTTGGTGGCGTCCCGGAACCGTCCCGCCGCCGCGCGGTAGCTGCCCTTATGGTAGTAGAACTCGCCGATCTGTATTTCCTTTTGCGACTGTACCGGATTGAAAGAGAAAACGTCCTTGGCCACCGACGTGTCCTCTTCCGGCGGCACTTCTTCCTTGTCGGACATCGGCTCCGGCGGCCGCTGCTTCTTCAATTCCTTTTGTGGTTTTTCCGCGGAGGAGGAAGGTGACGACGAAGAGGAAGAAGACGAGTTCTGGGCCACCAGTGCAGGCACCCCAAGCACCAGTGCCACCGGCAGAATCCACCGGACCATAATCCGATTCTAGCGCGCGGGGCGCTCTCCGGACCGGCTATCCGGCGTACTGCCCAACCAGGATGACCGCGATCGGCAGGTCCCCCACCTTCACGCTCAGCGACCAGTCCGTATCGCCTTCCTGGCTCAGCGCCGGAAAGGTCGTGCCCGAAGGCGGCTCCAGCGATAACACCGCCGGATGGTTCGATCCGCTGGCCTTCTTGCTCATCCCCACCAGCACATCGAATCCCGGCATGGTATTCGGATCCGCATCCGCCGCGATCGGCGTCAGCAGCGCGAAGTCCCGCTGCGGCGCCACGCCCTGATGCGCCCCATCCACCGGAAAATCGCTGTACCGCATCGTGTACACGCCCGGCTTGATCTGCTGCCCCCGGCGGTCCATGCCCTTCGCCGGGAACCGCAGAACCCCGATCAGCGTTCCCTGCGCGATCGGTAATGCGATCGCCGGGTCCGAAGGCTTGGGTCCCGGCGGTATGGTGTTGCGGAACCACACTTCGCACCAAGCTCCATTCGGCCCCACCACGCGGTAGCCGTGCGTCGAAATCACCGATGCGTACGCCGCCGGCAGGTCCGGCGCAGGCGTCGCCACCGGTTCCAGTTTGTATTGAGCGAAAAGCGGAGCGGCCGCCAGGGCCGCAAAGGCAAGCAAAACAGTGCGCTTGATCATGACGATTTCAGGAGGGCCAAAAACGGGTCAAAACCTTTGGAGCGGGAGACGGGATTCGAACCCGCGACATCGACCTTGGCAAGGTCGCACTCTACCAGCTGAGTTACTCCCGCACGGAATTCCCATTTTCGCCTAGAACAATACGGCTGTCAAACGTTGCGGACAAATCTCTGTTTCTAAAAGACTTATAATTCTGTTGGAAATCCTTTTCGGTATGCTAGACTACATTCGGTTGTCCCCCAGACGGCGGACAAGCCCCGAGAAGCCGAAACTTTCCCATATTATTGTGGAAATCCTGTGGAAATCTTGCGCGCGTGGTGTGGAAAAATGAATTATTGGGATGATATCCGTAAGTTGTTGCAAAAAAAACTAAGTCCGGAGCAGTACCTGAACTGGTTCGAGAGCTCTAACTTCCTGGCCATGGATAGCGACACATTGTTCGTCTCCGTTCCCAACCTCGAAACGAAGCACTGGCTCGAAGGCGAATACTCCGGATTGGTTCAGGACGCAGTGAATGAGTTCGCCCTCCCCGTGAAGCGCATCGTGTATCAGCCCGAAACGGCCCACAACGTCGAGACCCCGGATCTGGAATCGACCGCCGCCTCGCTCAATCCCAAATTCACCTTCAGCTCGTTCGTGGTAGGCGCCTGCAACCAGTTCGCCCACGCGGCCGCCTGGTCCGTCGCCACCAACCCTTCCCGAAGATACAACCCTCTGTTCCTGTACGGCGGATCGGGCATGGGCAAAACCCACCTCATGCATGCCATCGGCCGGGAGCTCATGGACAACTTCGCCACCATGCGGATCATCTTCACCTCCAGCGAACGGTTCATGAACGACATGATCGCCTGCATCCGCACCGACCGCATGCCGCAATTCCACCAGCGTTACCGTGCCGCTGACGTGCTGCTTATCGACGACATCCAGCTCATCGGCTCCAAGGAGCGCACCCAGGAGGAGTTCTTCCACACTTTTAACGAGCTCCACGAGCACCAGAAGCAAATCGTCATCTCGAGCGACGCCCCCCCGAAAGAGATCCCCGGCCTCGTCGAGCGCCTGCGCTCCCGCTTCGAATGGGGACTCCAGGCGGACATCCAGCCGCCCGACCTCGAAACCAAGATGGCCATCCTCGATAAGAAGGCCGAGGCCGAAGGCATCAGCCTGCCCGACGACGTGCGCACGTTCATGGCTACCAAAACCAAGTCCAACGTGCGCGAGCTCGAAGGTGCTTTAACCAGGTTGATAGCCTATTCTTCTTTGACCTCCGTGCCGATTAATTTACAGATGGCGCAGCAGGTTTTGAAAAGCATGGTCCACGTGCCGGACCGCAAGGTAACCATCGACTCCATCCAGAAAGCCGTGGCGGACCGTTTCGGAATCAAGCAGGCCCAGCTCAAGGAGAAAAGCAACGCCAGGAGCGTGGTCTACCCCCGCCAAGTGGCCATGTACCTCGTCAAGGAATTGACCGATGCCTCCCTCCCCGAGATCGGCCGCGCTTTCGGCGGCAAGCACCATACTACGGTGCTTCACTCCATCAACAAGATCGCCCAGGAGCGCCAGGACAACGCCGAATTAAACAGAATTCTGCACAGCCTAATGGATTCACTACAATGAACTTATGGAAATATTCCACAGGGCCGGCTGTGGGGCCTTGGTGAAAGGGCGTGCAAAACCGGCGACAAGCCCGATTTTTGCAGAGTAGCGCACCCGCTTTCCGCAAATCGACTGGCGGAGAAGTGGTTGAATTTAGTATAATTTAGGTAGTCTTCAACAGTTTGCACAGGCCCGATGAATACGGGTTTTAGTGGTGTGCGGGAGAGTTCTATATGGAATTCACAGTCAGCAAGTCCGATCTCGTGCAAGAACTGAATCTTTCGCAGGGCGTGGTGGAGAAGAAGACCACGATCCCCATCCTCTCGAACGTTCTGTTGGAGGCTGCCGGGGACCGGCTGACGCTGACAGCGACGGATCTCGATCTGGGGGTCCGCTGCTCCTGCCCGGCGCGCGTGAAGAAGGAAGGTTCCGGCACCGTGCCGGCACGCAAGCTGCTGGATTATGTGCAGCGCCTGCCGGAAGCCGATGTGAACATGAAGTTCCTCGAGAACCACTGGGCCAGCATCACTTGCGGGCGGTCGCGCGCGCGCATTGCGGGAATGTCCCGCGAGAGTTTCCCGGAGCTTCCCGAGATGCCGCCGCAAATCGCGGAGATTCCCGTCAAGACGCTGGCCTCCATGATCGAGCGCACGGCGTTTGCGATTTCCATGGAGGAATCGCGCTTCACGCTCAACGGTGCGTTGCTGCTGCTCCGTCCGGAAGGGCTCATCATGGTGGCCACCGACGGCCACCGGCTGGCGTATGTGCAGGTGCCCGCGGCGGAAAGCGGCGAAGTCAGCCAGCAGTTTCGCGCGCTGGTTCCGCGCAAGGCCATGATGGAGTTGGTGAAGCTGGCGGACCAGGCAGGCGAGGACGCCAAGGCCGGATTCGCCGGCAATGACAACCACTTGTTCTTCCAGGTAGGCCATCGCCTGCTGATGGCGCGCCGTCTGACGGGCAATTTTCCGGATTACGAGCGCGTGCTGCCGAAGGACCATCCGCTGTTGGTCAAGTTGCAAAAGGACGAGATCCGCTCCGCCATCGAGCGCGTTGCGCAGTTCGCCGATGAGCGCTCGCGGGCGATTCGCGTGCAGTTCACCAACGGCGAGGTGCGCGTGTTTTCGTCGTCGGTTGAAATGGGCGAGAGCGAAGATAGCGTGCCCAGCGAATACGCCGGGCCGGACCTGGAAATCGGATTCAACGCGCAGTACCTGTTGGATTTTCTACGCGTGGTTCCGCAGGACCAGGTGGCTATTGAGTTAAAAGACCAGAAGAGCGCTGGTGAGTTGAAGCCGGCGGACGGCGGCACGTCCGAGCAGTACCGCTACGTCGTCATGCCGATGAGAATTTGAAAGAAGCTGCTGGCCGTTAGCTAATAGCTAATAGCCAAGAGCCAAAAGCTTATTTATGGCAAATGAAGTAAATATGGGGGCGGGCGAAGTCTACGATTCGTCCAGTATCAAGGTATTGGAGGGGCTGGAGGCGGTGCGCCTCCGGCCGGCGATGTACATCGGTTCTACGGGTGAGATGGGGCTGCACCATCTCGTGTACGAAGTAGTCGATAATTCAGTCGACGAAGCGCTGGCGGAATATTGCAACGAGGTTTCGGTCACCATCCACGACGACAATTCCGTTACGGTGATCGATAACGGCCGCGGGATTCCCGTGGATCTGCACGAGGAAGAAGGCGTATCCGCGGCGCAGGTGGTCATGACCAAGCTGCACGCCGGCGGCAAGTTCGATTCTAAGAGCTACAAAGTTTCCGGCGGTCTGCACGGTGTGGGCGTGAGCTGCGTGAATGCGCTCTCCGAGCGTCTCGAGCTCGAAATCTGGCGCGAAGGGTACACCTGGCAACAGGAATATTCCTGCGGCATTCCCAAGGCGCCGCTGGCGCGCATGGGAAAGGCCGGGCGCAAAACCGGAACGCGGGTGACCTTCAAGCCGGATTCTTCCATCATGGAAGTCACGGTCTTCAACTACGACACGCTGGCCCAGCGCCTGCGCGAGTTGGCGTTCCTGAACAAGGGCCTCAAAATCACCCTTACCGATGAGCGCGTCGATCCGGAGAAGACCACCGAGTTCATGTACTCGGGCGGCATCGCGGAGTTCATCCGGCACCTCAACCGCGGCAAGTCCGTGCTGCACGACAAGCCCATCCACATGGAAGCCGAGCGCGAGATGCCCAACGGCGGCACTCTCACCATGGAAGTCGCGCTCCAATACAACGACGGTTACTCGGAGAACGTCTTCAGCTTCGCCAACAATATCAACACCGTGGATGGCGGCACGCACCTCACCGGGTTCCGCACGGCGCTCACTCGCACCATCAATGCATTCGGGCAGCAGCAGGGCCTTTTCAAGGACGTCAAGGAAAACCTCACCGGCGACGACGTGCGGGAAGGACTCACCGCCGTGGTGAGCGTGAAGGTTCCGCAGCCGCAGTTCGAAGGCCAGACCAAGGGCAAGCTGAACAGCGACATCGCCGGCTTCATGACGCAGTTCGTCAACGACAAGCTGGGCGAGTACTTCGATAAGAATTCCACCGTGGGCCGGAAGATTGTCGGCAAGGCCATCGAGGCGTCCCGCGCGCGCGAGGCGGCGCGCAAGGCCCGCGACCTGACGCGGCGAAAGGGCGCGCTCGATTCCGGCGGGCTGCCCGGCAAGCTGGCGGATTGCCAGGAGCGCGATCCGGCGCGCTGCGAGCTGTTTCTGGTCGAGGGCGAGTCGGCCGGCGGAACGGCCAAGCAGGGGCGCGACCGGCGCTACCAGGCGATCCTGCCACTCAAGGGCAAGATTCTCAACGTCGAGAAGGCGCGCTACGACAAGATGCTCAGCCACGAGGAAATCCGCGCCATGATCACGGCGCTCGGCACCGGCATCGGCAAGGACGATTTCGACATCGCCCGGCTGCGCTACCACAAGATCATCATCATGACCGATGCGGACGTGGACGGCTCGCACATCCGCACGCTGCTGCTGACGTTCTTCTTCCGCCACATGAACGAGCTGATTCTGCGCGAGCGGGTGTTTATCGCGCAGCCGCCGCTCTACCGCATCAAAAAGGGCAAGAGCGAGAAGTACATCAAGGACGAAAAAGAATTTACCAAGGAGATCATGCGGAGGGCGACGGAGAACCTCCAACTGGAGATCCACTCGACAGGCAACGGCAAGGGACCGAAAGCGGTGCTCGAGGGCACCGAACTGCGGGCGTTCCTGCTGAACCTGGACGAGTACGAGCAGATGTTCCACAAGGTCGAGCGGCGGCTGCGGGACGCGCGCGTGGTGGAGGTGCTCGCCAATATCGAGCTGCGCGTGGACCACAAGGCGGAGTTCCAGGAAGAGGCCAATTTGCGGCCCGTCTTCGAGGCGCTGGAAAAGCTCGGCCTGAAGCCGGAAATGCGGCACGATGAAGAGCACTCGTCGTACGCCGTGGTGTTTCACGATTCGACTAATGCCGAGCGGGCCATCGGCTTGCAGCTCGCGGCGCAGCCCGAGTACCGCCGCTACCGCATGCTGGCGCGGACCGTCGCGCGCTACAACGAACCCCCGTTCGTGGTGGTGAAGAACGAGCACCGCGACGCGCAATCCAACTGGAGCGACCTGCTGGCGTACGTGAAAACCGAGGGGAAGAAGGACGCGAGCGTCCAGCGCTACAAAGGTCTGGGCGAGATGAACGCCGAGCAGTTGGCCGAGACCACCATGGACCCGGAAAAGCGCACGCTGCTGCAAGTGCGGCTCGAGGACACGGTCGAAAGCGAAGAGATCTTCTCGACGCTCATGGGCGAAGACGTCGAAAGCCGCCGCAAGTTCATCGAAGAGAACGCGCTGGATGTGAAGAACCTGGACGTTTGAGGGGGTAGAACCACCGACTATTTGGGCGCCCCCGCTGGCTTTGGAGGTTCGATGACCCAGACCGACGTGGCGCCAATTTCCTGGAGGTCCGCCCGTGGGCTGCTGAAGGTCGGTGCCTCCGGGTAAACCGTGCCGAAGTAACTGCCTTGTAATGGATGTTCACCCCTGAGGCGGGGCAGATTTTTCCTGCTAACCCACTGGTTCTTATCGGGGTTTTCGGCGCTCGGCCAGTTTCTTGCGCGTGACTACAGGGGCTTCGGTGTGAGGCAGGGCTTCC
>JAJYKC010000074.1 GCA_021788955.1 Acidobacteriota bacterium | reverse complement strand
CCGATCTCGCCTGCAGACTGATAAATCCGTCGGGCTGAACCGTCGCCACCGCATTGAACTCAGGCGTGTAACGGAAGCGAACCTCCACAACATCGTCCGACTGCAGCTTGTACCGGGCATTTCGCGTTGAGAAGCCTGCCGGTGGGGCTTGTGGTTGATCGCCAGCCTGAAGTGTTAAGCACAGGAGTGCGGCAATCGTCAAACGTAGGATTAACATGACGTTCACACCTACACCAGCCGGGAGATCGGGCTCGGTATGGGATTTCTCCGCTTGTTCAGGACTAAGCCGAGTAATTTCGCGGATGAAGCGGCCAAGGCCTGTTGGGCACGCCGCACGTCGTCGCGTTCGGTTTCATCGGCCGCTACGACGAGTACCACGCCGTCTACCGACCGGCCGAGAGTCAGAATGGCAGACGACTTTTGTATCGCTGGACAGTCTACCAATACGAAGCCGAACCGCTCCCGCACACCGCGCAGGTCCTGCCAGCGAAGGCTTTGTAGCGGCCTCTGTTCACTGGCGTGCCCCTCGACAAGTCTGTGAACCCTGTGTGAAATCGCGTGATCCTGGTTCCAGAGGGGATGGACGGGCGGGCAGGTCAAAGCGTAGCCCGTGGTAAGCAGGATCTGCTCGCCGCTGTGTCTTGCCAACTCCCAAGCGAGGGATTCAACCACATGCGTTACTCCCTCACCTGAGTTGACGGACGTGAACGCTGTGATCATACCGTGATTCTGTTCCTGGCGCAGTTGGACAAGGCGGTGCACGAGTGGAAGGTACGTGTAACTGGTAGAATTCGCGCACGGTGCGGGCAACGCGGGAATCAACGTTGCCACCCGGCGCTGTGGTTGGTCGAGCGACTCAAGCAGTTTGGCTGTGCGGATGGTCATATGTTTAGCTCCGGATCGACTACAGGCATCACACCGGCGGCGGCCGGCAGCACGGCTTCCACGGGAACTTCTGCTAGCACGGGCATCCCGGTGAGTACCTCTAGCTCCCACGCGGTGGAGATCTTCTTCGACGCCAGTCCGGTCGCGATGGACATCGAAACGATTAGCAGGCACCCCAGGACATATGTTGCGATTAAGGTCAGTGAAACCGCCGGCAGAGGTAGCGCAGGCACAGCGGCAGGTTGAACCAGGCTAACGTTTGCAATCTTCCGATGGTTCATCGCCTCCTCGATCCGGGCCTCCTCGCGCTTCTTCGAATACAGGAAGAAATTGTCTTCTGCTTCCTTGATCCTCCGCACGAGTTGATCATCGCTCGCCGTCGCATCTTCCAATCCGGACAAGGACCCTCGATAACCTGCAATGTCCCGCTCCAGGTTGGCGATATGCACCTGCTCTTCCTTTTCAGCGACCTGAGTCTTGGCCAATTCCGCCTCAAGCGACTGACGCAGCGGATTTACGTCGGTGGTTTCTTCGGTGGATGCCATCCGGCCAGCGTTCTGCAGCGCGGCTTTCGTATTGGCGATCTCTTGATCCAGTTCCCGAATGACGCGCTCGGTAGGCTGGTACTTTGCCGCCAACTCCGTGCGTTTGTTCTCCAGTTCTACAAGCATCGTGTTCAACCGCTCCACCGAGTACTGGTTCGGAACTTTCCGTGCCTGAGTCGTAATACGTGAACCAAGCCCCGCTAATTGTGCCTTGAGCGTACCGATCTTCTGTATGTCCTCGGCCCGATTCGCCACCGCATCCTTGAGTGCCGCTTGGAGATCGACGAGTTTGCGAAGGTTTAGGTCTTTTTGTTCCCCAAGCTCCACGATATTGCGCTGGGCGTGAAACTGCGTCAACTGGTCCTGCAGGGTCTTGAGTTCTTGTTCGTACTCGTTCGCTTGCTTGGCGAAGAGTTCATATGTGCCAGCAGAGCCGTGCGCACGAAGGTGCTCGTTCAGATAGTCGTCGGACAATGTCCGGAGTACCGCTTCCACTTGCTTTGGATCTGAAGACGAATACGTTGCCTTGATCATGTTGGCCTTTAGCACGGGAGCGGTCTTCAACTGTGTCCGAAGATGCCGCACGGCCTCTTCCTCCGCGCTGGGATCGGTGCTCTTCGCCAAGCCACACTGTTTCACCACGTCGCGAAGCAGATCGACGTTGGACAGTAACTGAAGTTCAGTTGCGATAACCGAGTCGTCGACATAGTCTCGTGCAACCGGTCCGCTGTTCATTTCCGGACTGATGACTTCGGGCGCGCGGTTATTATTGATCAGGAACTGAATCTCTTCCTGATAGACCGGCGGGGCCAGGGCTACATATGCGGCGACCGCGCCCGTCCACAGGCCAAGCAAAATGAGAAGCTGTTTTTTCTTGCGGAACAACCGTTCCAGAACATCGCGAAATAAGAGAGCCCCTCCTCCGGGGGCTCTCACTGAGGAAGGTCGGGTTATCAAAGCGGAGTTTGAAGTGGACACTGCGGGTTCTCTCTAGGCGATGGAAGCGGAATCAGAACAGGTAGTCGCTGACGTGACCCAGTCACGTTCGACGTCGACAGCGATAGCTCGTTGAAGGAGGCTCACCGATATCACTAGCTTCTCCGAGCCCCTATGCGCGAGTACGGTTCCGGCCACCCCGCGCAACGGTCCCCTATAAATGCGCACTCGCTCCCCAACAGGCGGGTAATCGAAGGGAGTAATGTTCAGTTTGGACTCGAGCAGGGTCATCACATCTGCCATTTCCGAAGGATCAATGGGCTCTGGCTTACGGCCGATACCGACGATGTGTAATACCCCGGGAATGATCAGCGCGGGGAGCCGGTTGTTGATGTCCATCCGGCAAAAAAGATATCCGGGGAATAATGGACGTTCCACTGTCCGCGCTTCGCAACCATCAGTTCGGAGCTCGTGATATGAAGGAAAAATAACTTCATAATCACGGCCCCTCAGAGCATCTGATGTTACCCATTCGCGATTGGATTTAACGCGGATGGCATACCAAGGGGAGTCCGGGCTTGCGGGCATACACTAAACCTCCGCTGTTTAGAAAGTCATGGGAGCTGCAAGGCTGAACCGTGCACGAGGTCGGGACAGGCTACCGCCCTTTTGCCACTTCGACGTCACTTGACAGTCGTAGCCGACGTGAGACGGGTCTTCGGTCGGAAGTCACCCTAATCCCGCGTTCACGACCAAACATGTTCGCTGCGGGCCAAGCGGAAATTAGATGACACGGGAAGCGCAGCAGTTCGCATTCCAACCGGATGTTCAGATTCTTACCCGGTTGTTTCCGTTTAACTCGAACATTCTCGGTCAGTGCTAAGGAGGAACCTTATCAAAGCCAGAAGAATCAGGGAGAAAAGTGTACCGGGATCCGTGGAATTATTTCCTGAAGTCAGGAAGGGCGCATGTTTAGTGGATATACAATTCCGGATTCTTCATCGTCAGAGTATCAGTGAAGCCCGGAGAGCGGTTGGCCAGAAACAGCAGGGATGATGCATGAGCAACGGATCGCGCCGGTGTTCCGTGCGGCCGATTAAGCCGGTCGATCCTTTGAGTGCACGCGTGCTTCGGAGGTTCGATCCGATCGCGCAGGAGGCAGATTGCGCGTACTTTGCGGTTGGGGCCACGGCGCGGGATCTTCTGTTGGTGAACGTGTACGGCCTGTGGTCCTGAGGCGCGACGCGGGATATCGACTTTGGGGTTGCGGTAGCGAGTTGGGACGGGTTCACTTTGTTGAAGCAGCGATTGACGGCCACCGGCGACATTGTCCCTGAACGGTTCGCGCCGCAGCGGCTTCTGTACCGGGGCGACGCCGGCGGATTCCCGGTTCCGGTGGACCTGATTCGATTTCCGGGCGTCACATCCGCCGAGGGTACGATCGCGTGGCCGCCGGGCCGCGATATCGTGATGAACGTGGCCGGTTTTGAGGAGGCGTTGTCGACTTCCGTTCCGCTTGAGATCGAAGACGGGCTGGCGGTGCGTGTGGCGTCGATTCCGAGGTTGGCGCTGCTCAAGCGGATCGCGTGGGCTGATCCTGGAACAGCGACGAACAAGGATGCCGCCGATCTGTACCCGCTTTTGGCGGCATATGCCGACGCCGGCCATGTGGACCGGCTCGTTGACGAAGAGATGGGCTTAGTCGAATCGATTGCATTTGACGTGCCCTCGGCGGGGAGGGAGTTGTTAGGACGGGACGTAGCCCGCCTTTGTCCAGCGTCGTCGTCCGGGATGGCGAGGCCGGTTCTGGAGCCGGAGGCAAGCTTTGAGCATCTGGTGAACCAGATTATTGATACGTCGGCTACTTCGGGCGTGCTACCGGCGCCGGAGTTGGTTCTGGACTTGTTTCGCCGGGGGTTATTGAGTGGAGCGCCGGGTTAAGCCGTTGCTATACTAGAGGATTCTGAATTTCTGCGTTTTCCCCTGAGGAGTCTGAGTTTATGTTCGATTTGTTCCGCAGCCGAGACAAGGCTGTCCGCATTCTGCTGGGTGTGCTGCTTGGCCTGGTTGCGCTTTCGATGTTGGTGTACCTGATTCCGAACTATGGCGGCGGCGGGTCGAGCAGCGGGTACGACCAGGTGGTGGCGGAGATCGGCGGGCAGGACCTGACGCTGCGCGAGGTGGATGTACAGATCCAGGCGATGCGGCGGAACCGGCAGATTCCGAACGAGCTGCTGCATGTGTACGTGCCACAGGCGATCGACCAGATGATCACGGAGCGGGCGATGGCGTACGAGGCGGACCGTCTGGGTTACCGGGTGAGCGACGCGGAGCTGGCCAACACGTTGCAAGTGGTGATCAACTCGCAATTTCACGACGTGGCGCTGTACAAGCAGTATGTCGAGGAACAGGGGATGACGGTGCCGGAGTTTGAAGCGTCGATGCGGGAAAGCATGGCGACGCAGCGGCTGCGGCAGGTGGCGATGGAAGCGATCGTGGTGACGCCGAAGGAGATTGAGGAGGAGTACAACCGCGAGAACGCAAAGGTGAAGATCGACTACCTGCTGTTCAGCGAGGCGACGCTCGGGAGCCAGATCAAGGTGAGCGATGAAGAATTGCACGCTTATTACGATCAGCACAAGGCCGCCTACCAGACGCCGCCGCAGCGGAATGCGACGGTGCTGGTGGTGGACCAGGCGAAGGTGGGCGGGACGATTACGGTGCCGGACGCACAGCTTCTGGCCTATTACAACGCGAACATTGATCAGTACCGGACGCCGGAGCGGGTGGACGTGCGGCACATTCTGCTGACGACGACGGGGAAGTCGAAGGCGGAGGCGGATAAGATTCACCAGCAGGCCGAGGATCTGCTGAAGCAGTTGCAGGGCGGGGCGGACTTCGCCGAGCTGGCGAAGAAGTATTCGCAGGATCCCGGTTCGGCGGCTAACGGCGGCGAGCTGGGCTGGGTTGTGCGGGGCCAGACGGTGAAGCCGTTCGAGGACGCTGCGTTTTCGCTGAAGACGAAGCAGTTGAGCGGGATCGTGACCACCGAGTACGGCTATCACATTTTACAGGTGATGGATCATCAGCAGGCGCAGGTGAAGCCGTTCAGCGAGGTAAAGAACGACATTGCGACGGCGCTGAAGAAGCAGGTGGTGAACCAGAAGATGCAGGACATCGCGAACAACGCGCAGGCGGAGCTGGTGGCGGCTCCGCAGACAGCGGCGCAGGTGGCGGCGAAGTACGGGCTGACGGTAATTCAGGCGCAGAAGCTGGGTCCGACGGATCCGGTGCCGGGGATGGTGTCGCCGCAGCTCACTTCCGCGATCGCGGGGCTGCAGGTGAACGGGGTGAGCCAGCCGGTGGCGATCGGGAACGACAAGCTGGCGTTCGCGGTGTGCACGTCAGTGATTGCCCCGCACCCGGCGGATTTCGGGGACGTGGTGAGCGGGATCCGGCGGCAGTTGACGACGCAGAAGGCGCTGGCGCTGGCGGCCGATGATGCGACGAAGGCGGGCAAGGAGCTGCGCGACGGCAAGGACATTCAGGCTGTGGCGAAGGAGTTTAAAGTGGAGGTGAAGACGCCCGAGCCGTTCGCGATGATCGGGGCGGTGGAAGGGCTGGGTCCGGCCTCGCTGCTGTCGGCGGCGTTCACGCAGCCGGTTGGCGCGATTGTCGGGCCGGTTTCGGCGAGCAACCAGGCGGTAGTGGCCAAGGTGGTCGAGCAGGTTCCGGCGGACATGACGAAGCTGGCCGCACAGCGCGACAGCATTATCGCGGAGCTCAAGAACCGGAAGCAGCAGGAGCGGATGAACCTGTTCGAGGACGCCATCCGGAGCCGGCTGGAAAAGGAAGGCAAGATCAAAATTCACAAGGACGTGATCCAGCGGCTGGCGGCGAGCTACCAGAGCTAGGCCGGCGTACGGCACCATGCTTCACGCCTTTCTGGATTTTCTTCACACGCTGACGGACCCGGACCGTCTGATCCACCTGCTGAGCACGGTGGTGACGGGGTGGTACAGCTACGCGCTGCTGATGGCGGTGGTGTTTGTCGAGACGGGGCTGTTGTTCGGATTTGTGCTGCCGGGCGACTCGCTTTTGTTTACGATCGGGGTGGTGACGGGTGCGGGGCGGCTCGATCCGCGGCTGATCGGGGTGGCGCTGTTTGTGGCGTGCATGGCGGGGGATTTCAGCGGGTATCTGCTGGGGCGGCGGGCGGGGAAGGCGGTGTTCAATCGGCCGGATTCGCGGTTCTTCAAGCAGGACTATCTGCGGCGGACGGAAGCGTTTTACGCCAAGCATGGCGGCAAGACGATCATCTATGCCAAGTTTGTTCCGATTGTGCGGACGTTTGCGCCGTTTGTGGCGGGGGTGGCGCGGATGCCGTACACGCGGTTTCTACCGTTCGACCTGGTGGGCGGGGCGGGCTGGGTGGCGTCGATGGTGGGGCTGGGCTACGCGTTGGGCGACATTCCGTTTGTGCGGCGGAACTTCGACAAGTTTGTGATCGCGGTGGTGCTGATTTCGCTGGCGCCGCTGGTGCTGCACGGGCTTAAGGCGCGGCGGGCTCGCACGGTGGCCTGAGCGCTCCAGGCGCGGCGGAGGTCGGCGACGAAGGCCTCGGGGGAATTTACTTCGAGCAGCACCGTGGGGCCTGTTCCGTTGGACGGGAGCAGGACGAGGCGGCGGCTGCCGGCCTGGTAGAGGCGCACCGTTTCTCCATTGACAACACGGAACCAACCGGAGCGGTAGTGGCTGTTGGCGAAGCCGTTGGTGCGGGCGACGGGGCGCCAGGCGGAATTGGTGTCGAGATCGACGACGCGGACGTCCGAACTGTCGACGGAGTCGGCGGATAGGGTGACAGGATAGAAGCGGTCGTGGATGGCGAGGCTGTTGGGGGTGAGGGTGTAGTCGGGCGGGCCGGGCGAATAGGTGATGGCGAAGGCGACGAGGGCGGCCACGGCTCCGATGACGCCGGCGACGGCGGCAACGGCGAACCAGCCAAGGGCGCGGCGCGAGGGTATGGCCGCGGGGGAGGCGGGACTGGGAACGGATGAGGCGAAGGGCACCCAGGGGTGTGCGGCTGCCAGGAAGCCATCGACGTCGTCGGGGCTGAAAAGCGTTGTGCCGGCAACGGTCGAGAGGATGACGATGTTGCGGCGATTTGTGACGTACCAGCGGCTGGCGCCGAGTTTTGCCGTGCGGAAGACGCCGAAGTAGCCGAAGAGGCCGCCGCGGGCCCAGAGGCGGATACCGCCCGAGAGGTCTTCGGGGGTGGCGCGGCGGAGCTCACGGACTTGAGTGAGCGGGATGCGGCGGCCGCCTACGAGGCGATTGACGGTGATCGACTCGGCGGAAACCGAGTAGGAGCGCGGGGACCAGAGATAGGTGAGGAGGATGAGGGCGATGAGCAGAGCCGAGGCGACAGTGTTATGAATGAGCAGGCCGATCAGGACTGGCGCCAGGCAGACGATGAAGGATACGATGGCGGCAACTCGATCGTAGGACGCGGTGAAGGTAGTGGCCGGCATTTGCGCCGCCTACATTATCGTGCGGATTTGGCCAGTTCGTCCAGGGCGGTGCGGACGACGGGGTCGCGGCGGACGGCGACTTCGTCGCCTTTCTGGACGCCGCCGATCTGGGTTTGGATTTCCTCGTTGAGGCGGCTGGTGAGCCAATCGCTTTCCGACTGCCATTCAGCGACGGAGGGCTGGATGCCGCGAGCGGAGGCGTAGACTTCGAATTCGTCGAGCACGTCGCCGGTGACGCGGAAAGGGGCGTCGGGTTTGTGGCGCTCGACGTAGTCGATGGCGAAGGAGGGGATGACGCCGCTGACTTCGAGGACCTGGCGGAGCCGGCTGGGGATGGGCGGCTCCGTGATTATGTCAGGTTGGATGCCGCCGCCGCCGTGGACGATGCGGCCGGAGTCGGTTTTGTACTCGGGAGCGGATTTTGAGAGAAGGAGTTGGGTGTCGTTGAGGGGATGCTGAATGGAACGGCCGCTGGGGGTGTAGTAGAAGGCGGTGGTGAGGGCCATGGCTGTTCCGCCGGCGAGGGGGTAGACGCTTTGGACGAGGCCTTTGCCGTAGGTGGGGAGGCCGATGACG
>JAJYKC010000073.1 GCA_021788955.1 Acidobacteriota bacterium | reverse complement strand
TCCGGCGGCCAGACCGAGTCCGGATTCGCCGCGTCGAGCGCCGCGTTCTTCGGTCCCGGCTCGGTTTCATTGGGCAAGTGATGATCCGGCGAACGGACCGGCGCCGTCTCTTGCGCCGATACGGCTCCGACAGCAGCCGCAGCCGTCACAGCCGCTGAACCCGCCTGCAGAAGTCCCCGGCGCGTGATCTGCCCGCTCTGGTTTGGTTCCCCCATAGAGTCCTTCCTTTCCCTTTTCGATTCTTTCCACGTTATCGTAATCGCCGGCCGGGGAGATTGGCGGCGCCGGCGCGGTAGGATTACAGGTGAGACTCGAATCGCAGCACCGCTGTCAAGCAACGGCGCTGACGGCACCGGGGGGCACTCCATGCGGCGACTGACAACATGGCTGGCACTCTCAATATCCGTGAAGCTCTTTGCCGGCGACGCTCGCGCTCCCAGGCCGCACTCCCCGGTTCTATTCGAGCAAAATCAAGGTCAGTCGCCGGCCAACGTCGCTTTCATCGCCCGGGCCGGCGCCGCACGCATTTTTCTCGCTCACAACGGCTCTCTGCAGGTTGTAGGTCCCAACGAAACTGTCCGTTTTGATTTAACCGGCAGCCACCCGTCCCCTCCGCGTGTTCGCCATCAAGCTGCCGCCAAATCCAACTACCTGGTCGGCGCGGACCCGGCCCACTGGCGCACCGGTATTCCCAATTTCGAAGAGGTTCGCTATCCGCACGCCTACCCGCGAATCGATCTGGTCTGGCACGCCAGGGGGCGGGAAATCGAGCACGATTTTGTCATCGCGCCGGGAGGCGATCCCCAGCGCATCAGGTTCACCGTTACGGGCGATCGTCCCATGATCACCGCCGAAGGAGACTTGAGCATAGGCGATGTCCGGATGCTCAGGCCACTCGCCTATCAGGGCGGCAGACGGATCGCGTGCCGCTATGTACTGCGAGGACGCCGCGTCGGCTTCTGGCTTGGTCCGTACAATCGGCTGCAGCCATTGACCATCGATCCGGTCTTGAGCTTTTCGACCTTTCTCGGCGGATACCAAAACGACGGAGCTACGTCGGTCGCGCTGGACCGCGAGGGGAACATTCTTGTTGCGGGTCTGACCGCGTCTTCCAACTTTCCCGTCTCGACGAACGCATTTCAGGCCACATTATTGGGCGGCGATAGTTGTGGACTGGGCTCTCCTTACCCGTGCCCGGACATCTTCGTCAGTAAGTTCAGCAACGACGGCGCCACGCTTCTCTATTCCACTTTCCTCGGCGGTAGCGGACAGAACAGCCTGGCGGGCATGGCGCTGGATACGGCGGGCAACATCTATCTTGCTGGAACCCCCGGTTCCTCCGATTTCCCGAAACTTACGCCGCTGCCAGGCACGACGGGTATGGCGCTCGGCTACTTTGCCGCCAAACTGAGCGCCGACGGCACTTCGCTGATCTACTCTACGATGCTGCCGCGCTACGCGCCGCAAGACTTCCTCACGGCGCTGGCAGTGGACACTTCCGGTTCTGTCTACGTAACTGGAGCCAGCTCAGGGGGGCTCCCCCTCGTGAATCCGTTCCAGAGCACCATCAGGAAGCCGCAGGTGTTCAAAACGAACGATTCTGCCGCAACTTGGCAAGGGCTAGGGAACGGACTCCGGAGGGACTTGGTCAACACCATTACTGTAGATCCCAGCAATCCTCAAACCATCTATCTGGGAATGTGGCAGGGTCTCTACAAGAGCACGGATGGCGGCTCCGATTGGACCCTGCTGCTCGAAGGTACTCCGCCGCAGGCTCCTTACCCAAGTACCCAGCTTGATCCTTCCTCAATTGCCGTCGACCCTTCCAATCCCCAAACCGTCTATCTCGTCACCGGAATCAATGGGATCTACAAGAGCACAGACGGCGGAATGACATGGTCCCCGGCCTGGACCGGCGCCAGCAGATTAGCCGTCATGATTGCGATCGATCCTTCGAATACGCAGATTCTCTATGCGGCAACGGGAGAAGGCTTATACAAGAGTACCGATGGTGCAGCCACATGGAACCCAACGTCCTTGACGGCGGCGCCGTCTCCAAGCAATCCCTATCTCGTTCACAACGTCGTAATCGACCCCTCTACTCCCACGACCATCTACGCCGGAACAGCCAACGGGGTCATGAAGAGCTTAGATGGAGGGATTACATTTACGGCTATGACCAACGGCTTCACAGCGACCACCGATATTTCGAACCTGGTCATTGATCCAGTTAACCCTGAGGTGCTCTATGCAAACACCCCCATCACCTTCCCGCCCTACGTTACCACCGATGGCGGCGCCCACTGGATCCAAGGTCAATGGCCGCCGCCTGCCGGCTACGTAATGTCGTTTCTCATTGATCCCCTTGTTCACACCACCGTTTGGGCTGCGACGAGCAACGAACTGCTGGTGAGCCGCGACGAGGGCGCCACGTGGACCGCACCTCCTGCCGCTCTGGCCTACTACGGCGTTCAGCAATTAGCGGGTAGCTCCGACGGGTCGATCTACGCAATCGCGAGTAACTTCAACCCCGATGCTTTCGCGCTCAAACTGGATCCCACCGGATCAAAGATCCTCTACTCGACTTATCTCGGTGGCACCGGCCCGGACTTAGGGCAGAGCATCGCCGTAGACAGCGCGGGACGCGCATACATCACTGGTTTCACTTCCTCTTTCGACTTTCCCGTCGCGAATCCACTGCAAGCTCACGACGCCGGCATGAAAGATGCGTTCGTTTCCGTGCTCGATCCCACCGGCTCCCATCTGCTCTGGTCCACGTATCTCGGAGGTACGAATGACGACGTTCCGTGGGCGATCGCCGTCGACACCGCGGACAACGTACATTTGGCTGGTTCGACGTCTTCGCCCGACTTTCCGCTTTGGCATGCGTCGGAGCCGGCTTTCCCCGGCAACCCAGCCGCTGCGAACTCGACCGGGTTCGCCACAAAGCTCAAAAGCGATGGCTCCGGGCTGATTTTCTCCACCTATGTCGGCGGAAGCTCTGGGGATGGAGCGCAAGCCGTCGCCACCGATCCCGCGGGTAACACGTATGTTGCCGGAGACACGATCTCCAAGGATTTCCCAACGCTGAATCCGATCCAGCCGTCGCTCACCGGAATTTCGAATGTCTTTGCGGCCGCCTGGAACGGCCAGACCGGCGCCCTGCAATACGCGACTTACCTCGGTGGCAGCGGACTGGACAGAGCATCTGCTATCGCGGCGGATCCGGCAGGCAACGCGTATATCGCGGGCTCGACAACCTCATCGGATTTTCCCGTAAAATACCCGTTCCAATCTACTTACGGCGGCCTTACGGATGCCTTTCTGGCCAAGATCGCCTCGCAGACCGCCGGGCCCGGCATTACTCTCGGAGGAATCATCAGTGCCGCCGGCGCCGAATCCGTCGTCTCACCCGGCGAGCTCATCAGCATCTTCGGGTACGCTCTCGCGCTCGTACCTGCCTCGGCCGGCTCGCCTCCGCTGCCGTTAAAGCTCTCCGACGTGACAGTCAAGATAAACGGCGTTCCGGCGCCGTTATTGTATGTCTCGCCGCTCCAGATCAATGCCCAGGTCCCGTTTGAAACCTCGACCGGAACGGCCACGGTTCAAGTGACTTCCACAGCCGGTACGGCTTCCTTGCCTCTTCAAGTTGCATCTACAGCCCCCGCCGTCTTTACCTTGGACTCCACTATCAGCGGTCCCGGAGCCATCGAACATGGCGTCACGGGCCAGTTAGTAACTGACACCAACCCCGCCTCCCGCGGAGAGATCGTTTCCGTCTACTGCACCGGTTTGGGCGCCGTAAACCCGGCCGTGGCTACGGGCGCCCCTGCGCCGGTCCCGCCCTCGCGCGCGGTTTCTCCGGTGTCGGTAAATATCGGCGGTTCGCCCGCCGAGGTTACTTACGCCGGCGTGGCGCCCGGATTCGCGGGACTCTACCAGGTCAACGTACAAGTTCCGGTAACCACCCCGCCCGGCGCTCAAAACCTTCAGATTTCGACTGGTGGAGCTACCAGCAATACCGTCACGATCGCAGTCCATTAACTGCCAAGCAACTGGGCAACGGATCCCGGCAGACCGTACGGCGGTCCGGCTGGAGAAGGCGTTTAGAAGTACCGAAGGGACGTGGCGGCGGATGGAGCTTGCTCACGACCTGGCGCAGAAGTAGGCGCGGAGCAGAGGGGATCGCCGGCACACACCGCGCCGGACGGATGAACTCGCATCGAGCTAACGGTACGCTGTTCGCGATCGGCAGGCGCAGCCGGCTCTGAGCCATAATGTGAGGTAGCATGACGCGGGAGCAAGCCATCCAGGAAATCACCCGCCGGTTGGTGGCGCACTACCATCCGGAGCGTATCTATCTCTTCGGCTCGGCCGCGCGCGGAGATTTCGGCCCGGACAGCGACCTGGATTTCTGCGTAGTGCTTCCGGACGAAGCGCCGGAAAAACTCCTTCGGAGCGGCGCGATTTATTCCGAACTCCGCGGCATCGGCTACCCGGCGGATATCATTCCGTGGCGCCGCGCGGACTTCGAGGCCCGGGCGGCGCACGTGGTTGCTTCGCTCCCTGCCACGGTCGCCCGTGAGGGACGGCTGATCTATGACGCCAGACCAGTTGCGGCTTGACGAAACGCACGCCTGGCTGGAACGCGCCCGCCGCGATGTACGCGCAGCCAAACTTCTGATAGCGGGTGGAGCGTGCGGCGAGGCGTTGTTTCACTGCCAGCAGGCGGTCGAGCAGACATTGAAAACCTTTCTGACGTACCATCAGAAGCCGTTTCGCAGAACGCACGTGCTTAGTGAACTCAGTCCAGCGTGCCAGGAGATCGACGGCTCGCTTCAAGCCACATTGGAACAGACCGACGCTCTCACCAAATATGCGTGGCAGTTCCGTTATCCGGGAGCGCCGTACGACCCGGAGGCATCGGAAGCCGAGGATGCACTGCGGAAGGCCGAGGCAGTTCTGCGGGAGATTGCGCAACGGGTTCCGCGGGTACGTTAGTAAGTACGGCTCAAAATTCACACCCGGTCAGAATGCCGCCCCCATTATGCTCGATTCGGGCATCGAGCGTCACTGCCTACTGCGCCGTGGCCCAGTAGCCGCGCTTGGCGTTCACCTGCGCTTTCGAGTCGCGGACGCGGACGTCGATCTTCCGGAACTTGCCGTCGGTAGCGGGGTTGGTGGGAACGTAGGCGAGCATATAGTAGTCGCGGCCGTCGGCGAAAGCGCGTTGGAGGCCGGTGAGGATGTCGTTGCGGTTCAAAAACGAGATCCCCCCGGTAGTGGCGGCGAGTTCGGAGAGAGTAAGTTGCTGGTCTTGGGCGATGCTGTCCCAGGTGGTGTTGACACGCGTCGTGGCGGAGCCGCCGCCGGAGCGGGAGGCATCCAGGGCGGGCGGCGTGTACAGGCCGCGGGAGTCGATGGTGTAAATCATCACGTTGGACTGGGCCGCGATCCGGTAAATGGGGTCGATGAGATTACTCACCCGCTCGATCGAACGCAACGAAGAAAATTCGGGGAAGTAAGCGTGAAGCAGATCGAACGGGACTTCGCCGGGCGTAAGTAAGAAGCCGTCGGAGACGAGGACAAGTGTGCGGCGGCCGGGCGTGTGGCCGAGTTGCTCGACCAGGGACCGGAGCTGGGTAAGGAACTGCGTCGCGGAAAACTGCTCGTATTCGGTGAAGGCGTTGGCCTGCCCGGGAAGACCTTGCTTCAGCGCGTCGCAGTCCGGCTCATGGCTGTCGCAGGCGACGCGGACGTCGACAAGGTGATGCTCGTAGTTTGTGACTTGGGCATCGGACATCGACTTGGCGCTTTTCCGGAAGATGGTGCGGAAGTTCTTGCCGCCAAGCGATTCGAGCACGTCGCCGGGGTTCGTCGTGACATTCTGAACGATTTCCGTCGATTCTCCCACGGCGATCACGGCGTACTCGGAGTTACCCGGCTGCTCCTGCCGGAAGAGTTTCTCCAGGGCGTCACGCACATAGACGAAATTTCCAAATGAGGCGTGGAGAAGGTCGAGGCATATCAGATACGAGTGGCTTATCCGCGGCGCCGTGGGCGCGGGGGCAGGGGAAGCCGACGAGCCGTGAGTCACCCGTGGTTCGGGCACGTCCGGATTGGCTCCCTCCGGCGTATCCGAGCGTTCGCCCGAAAAGGCGGTGATCCTCTGCTCGACGCCATCCTCGAAGACCTTGAAGTCGGACCTAGTAAGTCCGAAGACGTGGTGCCCGTCCTTATAAGTTACGATCACGGGAACCAGTACCTGGCGGACATTTACTTTGATTGACCCCGGAGCGTCGAGTTTCAGCAAGCCCGCGGAGGGGCCGGCAGTGAGTTGGTTCCGCGCCGCGGCCAGGTAATTCGGGATCTCGGCGCGCTCGGGGAGCAGTTGGCGGGCCGTATCCAGCAGAGGGATCGCTTTGGCGGGGTTGCCGGCGGCGAGCGTGGCGAAGCCTTTGTAGAGGAGTTCGTAGGGATCGTCGGGAACCGGCGGCGGGGACGAGGGGTCGCCCGCGCCCATTTTCCGGCGCGAGGCGTCCGCGTCGGCGACAGAGCCCTCGAGCATGTACCCGGAAAAGCGGTGGATGGAGTGGAGATCGGCGTTCGGAATCCGTAAGTCAACCGCCGCGAAGGAAGGGAGCCAGACGGTGGAGTCGAGTTTTGGGAAATTGACTTCGAGGTACCTCACATCGCGGGTGAAGCGGCTGTAAGTTTCGCCGGACGGCGGCTGAAGGCTGTCGACGCGGAGGCGGAGGATGCGCTTGGTTTCGACGTCGACCCACACAAGTCCCTGGCGCCGGCCGTCGTTGGTGAGGAAAGCGAGCAGGTGAGCGGGGCGGCCCGACTCGGGAATGCGGCCGAGAAGGCGGAAGCGGGAGCGGAATTGCGAATCCGGAAGAAGGTCGGCAAGCATGGAAACAAATCCGTTCGCCAGGAGGAAGGAGCTTTTCGTGGGCGCCGGATCGCGCACTTCTTCGAAGGGGTGGACGCGGACGATGTAGCGGTCGTTATCGGTGTGATCGGCCCAAAGGGAGCGCGGCGACTCGTAGCGGAGTTCGTGCACCTGTTCGGCGATGGAGACGTCGATGAAGTCGTTGAACATGGAGTCCAGGTGCTGGCCCATGAGTCGGAGGATCGGTTCGAGTGCGGTCTGGTCCTGCGCGGGTTCGAGGCTGTGGAGTTCCGGGTTGGCTTGAACGAGTGCTTGCGGGGCGCTGTCGACGAAAGGTTGGCCGGCGGCGCACGAAGCGAGCACAAGGCCCGCGAGCGCGAGACGGGGCAGCGAGCGCATGGACACCCTGAACGGATTTTACAATGCCGGGGCAGCGAGACGCCGGACAGACCGGTGGACCGCTACGGGGCGCCGGCAGGCTTCAGATAGACGAGCCGGAGAGCCCAGTCGCTGTCGCTCGGGACGGCGGGTAGCTGAATGATGCCGATGACGCTGGAGCGGAGCGTGCCGGCGCTCGAGTAGGCGCCGCTGCGCGGGTCGAACCATTCGGCTTTGTAGAGGCTGTTGAGGCGGGCGCCGCGGATCTGCGCCTGCGGGGCGTCCTTCTCGAAGTAAGCCAGGAAGATTTCTTTGTCCGCGGTGCGGGCGCAGTAGGCCCAGCCTTCGTAGGCGCGGAGGTTCGCATTCTCGTGCGGCGAGACGAGGTTGGCGTCGGGGACCAGGTCCTGATAGCGCTTGCCGATGGAAAAAGCGAAGGTGCGGAGATACTGCATCTGGGCGGCGGACTGCCACTGGAACGCGTCCCACATCTTGGTGGGCGCGGTGGGTTCGATGTCGGCGCCCCAGATGCCCTCCGCGCCGTAGACGTGGCCTGCCAGGCCGCCGGAAAGGAAGTTCCCGTACATGGCGGAGCGCACGAACTCGGCGTCCTTGTCCGATCCGCCCGGCGCGCCGTACTGATAGCCCTTGCCGCCGCCGAGCGAGCGCGCGTCCTTGTAACCGGAGTAATACGGCTCGCCGTCGAGACCGGGTTTCGGGTCGGGCATGTGGAAGATTTCGGTAAGGTACCAGTAGTTATTGTGCTCGCGCATGTTGCCCGTCTGCTGGAGAGTCACCCAGGAGTGCTCGCCCCAGTTTTCGAGTGTCGAAGGGTTGGCGTTGGCCGAGAGTAAGTTCCCGAAAGGCGGCGGACCGTACTTCGACATGACGGCGCCGATGGCCTTGAGAAAGTCATTCGGCGAGACGGACTCGCTGATGATATCTAAGTGGATAGGACTAAGAACCGTGTTATTGGCCTGATACCGCGACCAGACATACTCGATAAACCGGGCGTAGGAATCCGGCCACCGATAGTATTTCATCCAGCACATACTGGCGTCGCGGCGGGAAACTTCAATAAAGGGGACGAAGCCGTGGGCGTTGAGATAGTCGATTTTGCGGTCGATATACTGGAAGTAAGCCGGGTTGATGCGGTCGACGTCCGGGAACATGTTCTCGAAGCCGGGAACTTTGCCGGGGAACAGAAACGGGCGGCC
>JAJYKC010000072.1 GCA_021788955.1 Acidobacteriota bacterium | reverse complement strand
GTGTATGCGGTGGAGGCGTTTGGAGCGGGGCGGGAGGCGTCGAGTTCGGTGTTGCAGGAAGTGCAGACGCTGGATGAGCTGGCTGGGATGACGGGAGGGAAGGTATACGGGGACGGCAATGTGGGCGCGGCGCTCGACGATGCGGCCGTGGCGGCGCGATCGAGCTATGTGGTGGGTTACTATCCGCCTCCGGGAAACTGGAACGGGAAGCTGCACAAGATCAAGCTGAAATGTTCGCTGAAGGACGTGAAGTTACAAGCGAAGACGCAGTACATGGCGTACGCTCTGGCGGCGAGCGGCGGCGCGGAGGAGCAGGCGGCGGTGCGAACGGCGGCCGAGAGCGCGGTGGATACGGATGAGATTGGGCTGGTGGGGACGGCGGGGCCGGACGCCAAGGAGCCGGCGAAGACGTCGATTCGCGTGCGGATCCGGGCGCAGGACATCATTTTGCTGGAGGGCGGAGGGAAGTATCGCGGCGAGGTGTCGCTGACGTATGTGGCCTATGGGACGGGAGGGCAGAAGATCATGTCGCGGCCGCTGCCGGTGCCGATTGAGTTGACCGATGCGCAGCGGGAGCAGGCGATGAAGGACGGCATTGAGGCAGGGCACGACATCGGGTTCGGGTCGAGCGTGCAGAAGGTGCGGGTGATTGTTTTTGACAATTACTCGGACGCGGTGGGATCCGTGACGCTGGCGTTTGGCGGGACGACGAAGGCGGGCGGCTGATGAGGCTGTTTGGAGCGCTTTTTGCCGTGCTGGCGGCGGCGTGGGCCGGCACGAAACAGGAGGCGGGCGGCGCCCAGGGGCTGACGCGCATGGTGCGGCTGAACGTGGCGGCGCAAGGTTCGCACGGTAAAGCGGCGCCGGCGCTCGAGCAGGGCGACGTGCAGGTGACTGATGCGGGGAAGGCGCAGAAGATTGTCCTGTTCCGATCCAACGCAACGAGACAGAGGAAGCCGGACGCGCCGCTAAAGCCGGGCGAGGTGACGAATCTCGACCCGGGAATGCCGTCGCAGGTGACGGTGATTTTGTTCGACCTGCTGAACACGCGTCTGGATGCGCAGGGGTACATGCGGGGGCAACTGCTTGAGGCGCTGAAGAAAGCGGAAGGCACCGATGCGGTGTATCTCTATGTGCTGACGCTGAGCGGACTGACGCCGATTCAGCCGCTGCCCGAACCGGGCGAGGACGCACCGCCACAGACGGGCGTGCCGTGGACGAGGCAGGCGCAGCCGAAGCTCGATGCTGCGATGCAGAGCGTGAGCCGGCTGGGTCCGCGGAATGACAACGTGCTGCCCTGGGACCGGTTCAACGGGACGTACACGGCGCTTCAGACGATGATGATGAGGCTATCCGGTGTATCGGGGCGTAAGAACCTTGTATGGATTACGCGGGGCGTGCCGCTTGAATTTGGGCAGCGGCATCCGGAATCGGGCATGCCGGTCGACTACGAGCCGATCTTGCGGCAGTTGAGCGCGGCATTGGACGAGAGCGGCGTGGCGGTGTATCCGGTGGAGTCCTTCGGGCCGATGCGGGAGACGTCGGGTTCGATGATGGAGGAAGTTCAGACGCTCGAGGAGATGGCAGGACTGACGGGCGGGGCGACGTACGAGGGGGGAGATGTGGGTTCGGCGTTGCGGGATGCTCTGGCGGCTTCACGTTCGAGCTATGTGGTGGGGTATTATCCGCCGCCGGAGAACTGGGATGGGAAGCTGCACAAAATCAGGCTGAAATGTTCGATGAAGGGCGTGAAGCTACAGGGTAAGACGCAATATGTGGCGTATCCGCTGGAGGCGAGCGGCGGGACGGCGGAGGCGACGACGCTGCGGGCGGCGGTGCGGAGCCCGTTTGACGACTCGGAGATCGGGCTGCAGGGGTTGGCGGCGCCGGATGATAAGGACCCGGCGAAGACACAGATCCGGCTTCGGATCCGGACGCAGGACTTAACGCTGCTCGAAGGGGGCGGGCGGTATCACGGGGAGATTGCGTTGACGTATGTGCCGTACGGGGCTGGAGGGCAGGTGTTGCCGTCGCGTCCGGTTCCGGTGACGATCGATTTGAGCGCGGCGCAGGAGGAGGCGGCGATGAAGAGCGGGATTGTCACGGGAGGCGACATCGCGTTCGGCGCGGGCGTGAGAAAGGTGCGGGTGATTGTGTTTGACAATTACTCGGACGCGGTGGGGTCGGTGACGTTGCGCCTGGCGGGCGGGAAGGCAGGTGGTTGATGCGGCGGATTGGATTCCTGATGTTGATCGCGACGGCGGCGTGGGGGCAGGCGCCGCCGCGGATGGTGCGGTTGAATGTGGTGGCGGAAGACGCGAAGGGCGGTCCGGTGACAGAGCTGGCGGCGAACGACCTGCAGATAATGGACGCGGGGAAGCCGGAGACGATCGCGCTGTTCCGGAAGAACGGGACGGCGGGTGCAAGTGTGGGTGCGGGGCCGAAGGCGCCGGGCGAGTTTTCCAATCGCGGCGCGGGGACGCCGGCGCAGGTGACGGTGGTTCTGTTCGATGTGCTGAACACGACGATGAAGGACCAGGCGTACGTGCGGGGGCGGATCATCGAAGCCTTGCAGCCGATAAAGGACGGCGATTCGGTTTACTTCTACCTACTGACGTTGAAAGGTCTGGCGCTGGTGCGCGCGCTGCCGGAGGCGGGCGAGGAGGCTGCGGCGGACGCCGGCTGGACGCAGCAGATTCAGCCGAAGCTCGATGGGGCAATGAAGGGGGTGAACCGGTTGGGGCCGCACAGCGACAACATGGAGCCTCAGGACCGGGTGAACGCGACGTATCAGTGGCTAGCGGCGCTGCTGAGCCGGCTAGGATCGGTGTCCGGGCGGAAGAACCTGATTTGGGTGACGCGGGGGATTCCGATCGAGATCGGAGCGCGCCACGCGGGGTCTGGTTCGCCCGCCGAGTATGAGGAGGTTCTGCGGCGGCTGAGCACCGCGTTCGATGCAAGCGGGGTGGCGGTGTATCCGGTGGAGGCCTTTGGGCCGAGGCGGGATGAGGGCGAGGAGTTCATGGAGCAGCAGCAGACGCTCGACGAGATCGCGGCGATGACGGGCGGCCAGTTGTATGCGCAGGCT
This sequence comes from Acidobacteriota bacterium, assembly GCA_021788955.1. Next base: position 5,406 of record JAJYKC010000072.1, on the reverse strand, counting down.
GACGTGCCCGCGGCGATGAAGGCGGCGATGGCGGCTTCGCAGTCGAGCTATGTCGTGGGCTACTATCCGCCGGAGGGGAATTGGGATGGGAAGCTGCACAAGATCAAGCTGAAGTGCGCCAAGGACGGCGTGAAGCTGGAGTCGAAGACGGAATACGTGGCGTACAAGGATCCGGAGATGGGGGCGGCGGCGGAGCAGGAGGCGTTCCGGGCAGCGATCCGGAGTCCGTTCGATGCTTCCGAGATCGGGCTGTGGGCGTTGCGAGCGCCGAGCAAGACGGATCCGAAGAAAACGCGGTTGCAGCTTCGGATCGACGCGCGCGACGTGACGATGCTGCCGGCTGGCGCGGCGTATCACTGCGACCTTTCGGTAGCGTATGTGAGTTATGGGAAGAATGGCGAGCCTTGGCCGACGCGGCCGGTCGCGATGCCGATTGATTTCGTTGCGGCGGAGCGCGATCAGATCCTGAAGGGCGGCATCAACGTGGGTGGGGACATTGCGTTTCGCGAGGGAGTGGATAAGGTCCGGATTATTGTGTTGGACAATTTCTCGGGCGCGGTAGGTTCGGTGACGTTGACCGGGATCGGGAAGGCGGGCTCATGATGTGGCGAGCGGTGTGCGCGCTGGCTGTGGCGGCGGGTGTGGTCTGCGCGGCGCCGAAAAAAGCCGTGCCCGGCGGGCCGACAAGGCTGGTAACGCTGAGCGTGGCGGTTGAAGAAGCGAAGAGCGGTGCGGCGCCCGAGTTGACGCAGGACGACCTGCAGGTATTCGACAACGGGAAACAGCAGACGATTACGGTATTCCGGAAGGCGAACGGGGCGACGGGGGAAGCGGAGCCGAAGCTGGCGCCGGGCGAGGTTTCCAACCGTTCGGGCGCGATACCGCACGTGACGGTGATCGTGTTCGATGTGCTGAACGCGCGGATGACGCAGCAAGGCTACGCGCGAGGGGAGATTATTGACGCGCTGAAGAAGGTGGATTCTGCGGACTATTTGTATTTTTACCTGCTGACCGAGCAGGGGCTGATGCCGGTGGTGGGGTTGCCGGAGGCGGGCGAGGGGCCACCGCCGCAGATGGCGATGGCATGGACGAAGACGATTCAGCCCCGGCTGGACCAGGCGATGAACACGGCGTACCGGATGAAGCCGGCCATGTACACCGATGAGCGGGTGATGGGGACGTTCTCGACGATGAAGATGCTGGCGGATCGGCTGGGTGCGGTGGCGGGGCGGAAGAACATTGTGTGGATCACGCACGGAGTGCCGGTGGATTTCGAGGAGCCGGGGCTGGATCCGGAGGGGGAGATGCGGCTGCTGGGGTCGACGCTCGATGCGGCGGGCGTGGCGATGTATCCGGTGGACATGAACGGGAACGGGGAGATCGGGGCGAGCGCGGAGACACTGGGCGAGATTGCGGCGATGACGGGCGGGCGGGTGTATCTGGACACGGAGATCGCCAAGGCTGTGACGCAGGCGATGGCGGACACGGCGTCGAGCTATGTAGTGGGCTACGTACCTCCGCCGGAGAACTGGAACGGGAAGCTTCACAAGATCAAGCTGAAATGTTCTCTGAAGGGCGTGAGGTTGCTGGCCAAGAGCGAGTACATCGCGGAGCCGGCGGCGACGGGTGGCGGGGCGCAGCAGCAGTCGGCGCTACGCGCGGCGACGCTAAGTCCGTTCGATGCGAGCGAGATCGGGCTGATGGCGTCGATGAAGCCGGTGGTGGACGCGCCGGGGACGGTGGAAGTGGCGCTGCGGGTGCGGGCCCAGGACGTGAAGCTGTTGCCCGTGGGGGATCAGTGGGCCGGATCGCTGGTGGTGATTTACGCCGTACTTGAGGAGGGAGCGGAGCCGAGGGCGACGGACCCGCAGCCGATGGATCTACACTTGAGCGCGGCGGAACGCGACAAGGCGATGCAGAACGGATTTGTGGTGAAACGGGGACTGGAGTTCGGCGGAGCGGGGAAGATTCGAGCGATTGTTTACGACAATTACTCGAACCAGGTGGGATCGGTGACGTTGAAAGGAGCGAAGCGGAACGAGCCGTGAGGGCGGCGGGGCTGGGAATTGGATTGTTGTTGCCGGTGGTTGTCTTTGGGGGACAGACACGGCTGGTGATGCTGAACGTGGCGGCGGAGGACGGGCGTGGGCAGCCGGTGCGGGATCTAGAGCCGGGCGAATTCGCGGTGTCGGACGCGGGGAAGGCGGAGAAGATCGTCTTTTTTCGCGAGACGAACGAGCGGACGGCGGAAGCGGCTGAACCACTGGGGCCGGGGGAATTCTCCAATCGCGCGACAGCGGCGCCGCCGCGCGTGACGGTGGTTCTGCTGGACCTGCTGAACGCGGGGCAGGGTGAGGAGAGCTACGCGGGCGGGCAACTGCTGGAGGCGCTGAAGAAACTGGGTCCGGCCGAGTATCTGTACGTTTACGTGCTGACGCTGAAAGGGGTGCTGCCGATTGCGCCGCTGCCGGATCCGGGAGACGAGCCGGACAGGCGCGGAAGGGCGCCAACGGCCGCCGAGATTGGGGTGCGGCTTAACTCGGTGCTGAAGACCGAACTTGCAACGAGGGATTATCTGTTCCCCGAGGAACGGGTGAAGGCGACGGTGGCAGGCCTGGAGACACTGGCGGCGCCGGTGGGGGCGGTGGCGGGCCGGAAGAACCTGGTGTGGCTGACTCATGGCGTGCCGATCCAGGTGGACCCCGGGCAGACGGAGGCGGGGATGTACGGCTACGACTACACGCCGATGATGCGACAGATGAGCGCGGTGCTGGACGCGCAAGGGATTTCAATGTATCCGGTGAGGCTGAGCGGGCCGGCGGTCGGCGGCAGAATTTACCAGATGGACGACGAAACGCTTCAGGAGATGGCGGCGATGACGGGCGGGCGGGCGTTTCCGGGTCCCGACGTGGTGGGGGCGATCCGCAAAGCGCTGCAGGATGCGCGGTCGAGCTATGTGATCGGGTACTTCCCCGCTCCGGAGAAGTGGGATGGGAAGCTGCACAAGATCAAGCTGAAATGTTCGCGCAAGGGCGTGAAGCTGGTGGCGATGACGGAGTACATTGCGTATCCGCCGGAGCAGACCGAGGAGGCGATGGAGGATACGGTGCTGCGGTCGGCGATTCTGAGTCCGTTCGATGCGACCGGGATTGGCGTGAAGGTGAAGGTGAGCGCGGGCGCAACGAAGGCGGATGCCGTACTGGACGTGAAGGTACGGGCGGAGGATGTGACGATGCTGCCGGCGGGCGACCGGTGGCTGACAGAACTTTCGGTGAATGTGTTCGAGTTCGCGCCGGACGGGGGCTGGAAGCGCGTCGCGGAGGTGAGGATGGATTCGGATTTGACCGCGCCGCAGAGAGAGGACGCGCTGAGAAACGGCCTCGAAAAGCGCGTTGTGGCGGGAATCGACCCAGGTGTGACGCGTCTTCGCGTCGTGGTGTATGACGGGGTGTCAGGGGTGGTGGGTTCGGTTACGCTTCCAGGCGTTGGAAGAACGGGTCCGTGACGGAGGGTGGCGAGGGGCTAGACTGATGGGACGGGTTTGAAAAGACCGACGGCGCCGGGAACGAGGCGCAAGGGATTGAAGGTAAGAGCGATTTGAGAGTGTCCGTGCCAGAAGCCATGGCGGGACTTGGGTAAGGGGACCTGAGTCTCGGAAAATGTATCTCCAACGATATTTGAAGACCGGAGTCGAGCCCGCGGTGCGGCAACGCGGGGACCTGATCTACACGAGCGGGAAAGTCGTGTCGATTCAGGGCAATCAGTGGTCCGTGCGCGCCGAGGTGATGGGGACACAGTTGTACGAAGTGGAGTTGCGGCGCGAGGGCGACGAAATTCACGTTTCGTGCGACTGCGAGTACTACGAGACAGCCGGCGTGTGCAAGCACATTTGGGCGGTGATCCGGGCGGCGGACGCGAAGTATTATCTGCTGGGGCGGGTGGGGAGCGGGACACCGAAGCTGGTGGACGATCTTGCAGTCGAGAAAGACACTTCGCCGGATTTTGTTTTGGATGAGATCGGCGGCGGGGAGTGGGTTGAGCCGGAGAAGCAGCCGCGGCGTCCGGGGACGGATGGGGCGTGGAAGGACGCGCTGGCCGGGGTCGAGCGGTACCAAGCGAGCAGGGAGACGACGCCGGAGTGGCCGGGCGGGCGGGTTTTGTACTACGTGGTGGACCTGGCGGCGATGCGGCATCAGCCGAACATTGTCGTTGAGGTGAATGCGCGCGATACGTTGAAGACCGGCGCGTTGGGAAAGCCGAAGGCGATGCGGGTGAGGCGGGACCAGATGGCGGCGATTCCGGGCGAGGCGGACCGGGATGCACTGATGCTGCTGGCGGGGGCGCCGGAGTTATACGGTTACTACAACGTGGAAGTGATTCCGTCCGCGTTTGTGTTGAGCGGGGCGACGGCGCGGCACTTGTTGCCGAAGTTGTGCGCGACAGGGCGTTGCCTGCTGCGGCGGGAAACCGGTGCGCCGATCGAGGAATGGCTCGTTCTGCGGTGGGACGAGGGAGAGCCGTGGCGGTTTGAAGTGTTCGTGGAGCGGGCCGGCAACCGGTGGGTGCTGAACGGGCGGCTGCGGCGGGGCGAAGTGGTGATGGGGCTGGACGCGCCGGTGCTGATGAGTCAAGGCGGCGTGATGGTAGTGGGCGACACAGTCGCGCTGTTTCAGACGGGAGGTGCGCGGGCGTGGCTGGATTTCCTGCGGGAGCGGAAGGAAATCACGGTGCCGGAGCCGCAGGGGCACGCACTGGTGGCCGAGCTTATGTCGCGGCCGCAACCGCCGCGGGTGAGTTGGCCGGAGGAGTTGCAGTTCGAGGAAGTGCATGAGGCCCCGCGGGTGTGTTTCCGGGTGGCGGATTCCGGCGCATACATGGATAAGAGGAATAATCTGCTGCGGGGCGACCTAAGCTTCGAATACGGCGATTTGGCTGTGCCCGAGGCGGAAAAAATGCGAGGCCTTTACGACGCCAAGCGGCGGCGTTACGTGAAGCGGCACGAGGAGGCCGAGCGCGCGGCGGTAGAACTGCTGAAGGAACTGGGGATCAAGCGGCCGCCGCGGCAGTATTACTACCAGGATCTCGACTACTGGCAGGTGCCGGGGAAGAAACTGAACCGGATTGTGCCGGCGCTGGCGCGGGCGGGATGGAAGCTACAGGTTCGGGGGAAGAAGTTCCGGCATTCGACGGGGTTCCGGGCGGAGTTGAGTTCGGGGATCGACTGGTTCGATCTCAATGCGGAAGTGGAGTTCGGCGAGGCGAGGGCGGAGTTGCCGGCGGTGCTGGAGGCGCTGCGGCGGAACGAGGGCGTGGTGGAGTTGACCGACGGCTCGTTTGGGCTGCTGCCGGAGGAACTGCTGGAAAAGTACGGGCTGCTGTTGAAGTTCGGCAAGCAAGAAGAGGGCG
>JAJYKC010000071.1 GCA_021788955.1 Acidobacteriota bacterium | reverse complement strand
AGCTGGTGTGCTTGCACCTCCACCGTCCGGATAGCCGAGAAGGAACGACGCATATCCGTTGCCGGTGTTGCCGGGGTTGATCGGGTTGCCCGCGGTGAACCCCGAATTGAAATCGAAGATACCGGTGGGCGTATTCGTCTGCGCGTAATTGTGGGTAATTCGAAGGAACTCGCCGCCGAATTTCATCGTGTGCGCTCCGATGATCTTCGTCAAGCTACCGGCGATCCGGTCGTCGTCGTTGCGGTCAATGATGATGCTTCCTGCACCCTGGCTACAGAAAATGTTCGCGGGGTCATAACCCGTGATGCACGGCACGGGAATGTCGCTGAACGAGAATTGGCTGTTCAGCGAAGCCGGCCAACCAAGTTGCGTAGCAGGGTTGTAACCCAGCGTCGCCGGCGTCCGGTCGTAATTGAAGCGCTGATAGCTGGCTTCCAAATCCATGATCGTCGTCGGACTTAGCGTGTATACGTCGTCGAGAACAAAGTTGTTGGTGTTAAACAGTTCCGTACAGCGGTCCTGGCAGACGCCGTTGTTGAACGGATCGATCGGAAGGTTCGTGTTGCCCCAGTAGGAGTAGCGGGCGAACAGGTGCTGCTTCTCGGAGATGTTCTGATCGAGGCGCACGACCGTCTCGTTGTTGTTCCCGCCCACGCTGGCGTTTCCGACCCAGTTATTGACGCCCGTGAGAGCATTCCCAAGCGTGTTCGGCATCGGATATAGGTTTTGCATCTTCATCGCCGCTGGGTTTAACAGGTTCGACGGGATGATGTTTCCCGGGTACGGCGTTCGCATATACTGTCCGGGCTGGCTCGGATTCGGGACCGTTGATGTTGGGTCATAGATCGGGATGACGTTGCCATTGGCGTCGCGTAGGTCCGAAAAGTTCCCGGTACGCTCGGCAGCCGTCGGCACTGTTTCAGTGAAGCTCTGGCCCTGGCGGAGACGGAAACCCTCGTAGTCGACGAAGAAGAACGTCTTGTTCCGGCCATCGTACAGCTTCGGAATCACCACGGGTCCACCCAGATTGAATCCGAACTGATTCTGTGTGAACGCCGGCGTGCCAATCCCAGCCTCGTTGTTGAAGAAGTCGTTCGCGTTGAGGACCTTGTTGCGGAGATACTCCCACGCGGTCCCGTGGATTTCGTTGCTGCCCGACTTTGTCGTTAGGTTAATGACGCCACCGGCGAACCGGCCAAATTCCGGTTCCAGGTTGTTGGTCTGCACCTTGAATTCCTGCAGCGAATCCTGCGTCGGTACCAGCGCCGTGATGTTGAGATATCCGCCGTTTACGGGCGAGCCGTCAAGAAACGTTGTGCTCTGGTTGGCCATGCCGCCGCCGATCTGATAATTACCCCACGCAAACGGGTTCGTCCCGTTCGGATTCCCCATGGACTGGCCCTGTGGCACCACCGAGGGCACCAGCGCCACAAGGTTCAATGGATTTCTACCGTTGAGTGGCAACTCGTTCACTTCGCGCTTCTGCACCACCTCACCGAGCGAGGTGGTCTCAGGCTGCAGCAACGGCGTCTGCGCCGTGACTTCTATGGTCTGGCTCACGTCGCCAACCTGCAGGGTGACGTCAATGCGAACGGTGTTCTGAACCTCAAGGACGACCGAGGTGCGGCTGAACTTCTTGAACCCGGCTTTTTCCGCATCGACACGGTAACGTCCAGGAGTCAAGTTGACAAACTGGTAAATCCCCGCATTGTTTGTCATCATTTGGCGCTTTTCCGCGATATCGAGGTTTGTCACGGTGACGTTTACTCCTGGGGTCGGAGCACCAGTGGAATCCGTAATGGTTCCCGTGATCGAACCAAAAGTGGTTTGTGCATGGGTTGCAACTGCAAACACTCCGGCGGCAAGCAGGATGAGCAGTGCACAGTAGGGGATACGACTACACGGGCATGGTGTGTTACGACTCACAAAGTTATCCTCTTCACTAACATCTACCCTAATAACTATTAAAGATATGGCCCTTGTTTGGACCGATTCACAAGACGCCTTGAGTCGGATCTTACATCGGTTCCTAATTATGGTCAATGACTATTTTTGCGAAGAGAAGCAGCATTCCGCATCAAATATGTAGACGATGTATGAGAAAGTGACTGTCGACTCCGCCGTTTCTGAAAAAACGCTTACGCGGAGCCCCTGCTCGGGATCGGGCTATCGGCTGAGCAGGTGCTCGCGCCCGCCGGGGATGGTTCGGCTGCGAAAGCCGCAGTACCTGCGCGCTCGCGCCACCGGATACGCCGTAGTGATACGGGACTCCGGTGAAATGCGACGGACCCTCAATATTGGGCAGCGGCTCCAGTCGAGCGCGGCGTCCGAGGCTCCTCACCGCGGCCATCATCTCGGAATGCTCGCCCACCGCACGCCGGTAGAGGACATTCACGTCGCCGTACGCGGCGAACGCACCTGACGAATCGGGAAAAGAATGGAAACGCCTGGCATCGGGGTCCCGCCACCGTTTTTAATGAGTCGGCGCAGCGCTTCGGCCCGCATATGTGCAGCCATCGAGGATTTGTGTATATGCGGCAAGCCCCGCATGTTCAGTTGCAATCAGATCGACTTCGCGCACGACATCACGCCGCGCCTCCGCATAACTTTCGATTACTTCGGTACATTTAAAGACTGTTCCGCAGGAGGAAGGGTTAACGGATGTTAAGTAATCGGGGCGGAATATAATCCGCGATGGATCCAGTTGCTATCGTGCCAGGGAATCCGAAGCCGTATGACGGTTGACATCTGGAGAGACGGCACTATTCATATAATTCGAGTCACCGCGCCAGCGATACGCGCGATAACAAGCGTCAACCAAATCGAAGTTAACCGGAAGGCAGTACCGAGAATACGCGTCGGCCCGATAATCCTGCGGATCCGGACGGGTGAAGTGGCCGGTCTCCCAAGAGCCGCACCAGTCGCGAGAGCCGAAGATACTCGTCGAGAAATGGAGGAACAACGTCGTGCATATGGTCTGCGAGGCCGAACGCCTGCGCACCCATCGCGTGGTGCAAGACGTCGCGCATGCAGTACGCCGCATGGCCCGGGAGGGCAACCTCATACCAGCGGCCGGAGGGGTCTCCCTCGTCAACATAGACAAGTACCTGCCGCTTAGCCCACACAAACGCTTGGGTAAGTTCGGGAGGAGAGGATGTGAACTCGACGCGGGAACTGGCGACGGGAAGCGAACCGGTACAGCTTACTGCCAGAGCCACTACAGCACATACGGCCAATGGCGAAGCTTCCCCATGGCCATGGCGCAAGAATGACGCGGCGGGCCGCCCCGTGAAAGGCAGCCCACGCCGCGTTACGGGCGCTTCAGAAGCCGAAGCGAAGCGCGAATTGCACCAGGCGAGGCAGATTGGCCTGGTTGCTGATGACACCAAACTGCGGCGTGCCCAGCGTCTGGCCCGGATAACCGAATTGGACGCGGTTAAAGATGTTGAAGAACTCCGCTCGGAACTGAAGATTCAACCGTCCGTCATGCCCGAATGGGAAGTTCTTAAATGCTGACATATCCCAGTTGGCGATGCCCGGCGCCTCCAGGTGAGGATCCGTACGGGATGCGCTGCCGAAGGTGAATGCCGCGGGCTGACTAAAGCACGATGTATTGAACCACTCATTTAAGCGGGACTGCGCCGAGCCGCTCATCCCTGCGTTACATCCATAGACGATGTTCGGGCGTGAGCCGCCGCCAAACGAATTGGTCAGGTTCTGCGCCGTGCCGAAGTGAAGCGGGAAGCCGCTCTGCAGAGTCGTAACTCCCTCCAGGCCCCAGCCGCCGATGATCTGATTCACGAAGCCGTTCACGTGGGAAAGGTACGTCTGCCCCTTCCCGAACGGGAGATCGTAAACGTAGCTCAGCACCAGCCGTTGCGGCACATCGAAAGAAGCAAGCGAACGGTCCAGCCGCAGGTTGTTCCAGTCCTGATGGCCGCCAACGCCGCCGCCTTCGAGCCACCCGGTAACGGTGTCGGTATCGCTGATGAACTTCGAGAACGTATACGCAACGTTAATGGACGCGCCGTTCGAGAACCGCTTCTTAAACGACACCTGCAGGGATTGATAGTTCGAATCGCCGATCCCCGCGCCGGCAAACCCGACGCCCGTGTATTGTGGAAATGGCCGCAACAGTTGCCCATAAGGAACGGTCTTCGCAGCCAGAGAACCTTGCGTTACGCTTCCGTAAAAAGGATTCGGAACACTGTGTACAAGCTGGCTGCCCAGCGAAAGATACTGGTCCGGCAGTTGGTTCAACTGCGGTGTATCTATAGGCAGGTGAGTTCCCTTGGCGCCCGCATAGGCCACATCGAGCAGCATGCTGTTGCCGAGTTCCTGTTGCACATCAAAGTTCCACTGCTGTGCATAGCCGTAGGGATTGCTGGGGAAGGGAATGGTAAAACCCTGTCCAAGCAGCGACTGCTGATACACCGGATTTCGCCCCGGCGGCTGCAGAATCCCCTGCGGAAAAGGATTCGCAAGATTGTTATAGGGAGTCAGTCCGCCGTTGATCGACGACACAAACGGAGTCCCGATGCTGTTCACTGGATTGTTGTTCGGGCTGTAATCCCACGCCACGTCGTTGGGCAGCCAGAACACACCATAGCCCATGCGAATCACGGTATGGGACATGAGTTGGTACGCGGCGCCGACGCGCGGGGCAAACTGCTTCCAGTCCGGCAGAATCGCGCTGCGATTGCCATACCCAGCTGAGTCCACCAGCCCGATCGAGCCGTTGTAAGCAAGCCCGGCGTTCTGCAAAATCGGGTTCGGCGTAGTGGGTTGGAAGTAAACCAGACGGTTGAAACGTTCGGTCCAGGGTCCGTCGTGCTCCCACCGAAGCCCGAGGTTTAGCGTGAGCTTCTTCGTCACCTTCCAGTCGTCCTGCGCGTAAATCCCGGAATAGAGCTGCTGGCCCGCCACCAACGCAGGGGTGCTCGCGCCGCCGCCCGACGGATAACCCAGCAGGAATGACGCGTAGCTGTTGCCCGTGCCGGCGGGCTTCAACGGATCCACGGACGTGAAGCCCTGATCAAAGTTGAAGATGCCCGTGGGGGTATTGGTCTGCGCGTAATTGTGAGTCGTCCGAAGGAACTCGCCACCGAACTTCATCGTGTGCGAGCCTGCGATTTTCGTAATGCTGCCCGCAATGCGGTCGTCGTCGTTGCGGTCGATGATCACGCTGCCTGCGCCCTGGCTGCAGAACAAACCCGCCGGGTCGTAACCGCTGATGCAAGGAACCGGAATATCGCGGAAGGCAACCTGCGAATTGAGCGTAGCCGGCCAGCCGAGTTGCGTCAGATCATAACCCATCGTCAGGGGCGTCCGGTCGTAGCTGAACCGCTGATAGCTCGCCTCGATGTTCATGATCACCGTGGGGCTGAAAGTGTAAACGTCGTCGAGAACGGCGTTGTTCGTGGAAAATGTCTCGGTGCAGCGGTCCTGGCAGACGCCGTTGCCGAGCGGATTGATCGGCAGGTTGAGATTGCTCCAGTAACTGTACCGGGCAAACAGGTGCTGCTTCTCCGAGATGTTCTGATCGAGCCGGACCACCGTCTCATCGTTGTTTCCGCCCACACTCCCGTTCGCGATCCAGTTATTCACGCCCGTGAACGCCGTTCCGGTCGTGTTCGGAAGGGGATAGAGATTCTGCATCTTAAGCGCCGTAGGATTCATTAGCGAGTTAGGAATGATGTTGCCGGGATACGGCGTCCGCGCATAGAGACCCGGATGGGTCGGGTCAGGTACGGTCGAGTTCGGGTCGTAAATCGGAATCTGCGCGCCGCTCCCGTTCATCAGCCCGGAAAAGTTACCCGTCCGTTCCGCGGCTGTAGGCACCGTCTCCGTAAAGCTCTGCCCCTGGCGCAGCCGGAACCCTTCATAGTCGACGAAGAAGAATGTCTTGTTCCGTCCGTCGTATACCTTCGGAATGTAAACCGGTCCACCGAGGTTAAATCCGAATTGGTTCTGCGTAAAGGCAGGACGGGAGATCCCGGCCTTGTTGTCGAAAAAGTTATTCCCGTTCAGAATTTTGTTTCTCAGATACTCCCACGCCGTGCCGTGAATCTCGTTCGTCCCCGACTTAGTCGTGAAGTTGATCACGCCGCCAGCGAACCGCCCAAACTCCGGCTCCAGGTTATTCGTTTGCACCTTGAATTCCTGCAGCGAATCCTGCGTCGGCACCAGCGCGGTGATGTTGATATAGCCGCCATTCACCGGCGCGCCGTCAAGAAACGTCGCGCTCTGGTTGGCCATCCCGCCGCCAATCTGGTAGTTGCCCCATCCAAACGGATTCGTTCCGTTGGGATTCTCCATCGACTGGCCCTGCGGAACCACTGACGGCACCAGCGCAACAAGGTTCAGCGGATTGCGGCCATTCAACGGCAGTTCATTCACCGCCCGCTGGCTCACCACCTGCCCAAGCGACGAAGTCTCCGGCTGCAAGAGCGGCGTTTGGGCCGTCACTTCAACGGTCTGCGTCACCTCGCCCACCTCGAGGGCGAAATCGATCCGGATCGTCGTCTGAACCTCTACCACCACCGGGGAACGGCTGAACTTCTTGAACCCGGCTTTTTCCGCCTCCACCCGATACCGCCCGGGCGTCAGGTTCACGAACTGATAAATTCCATCGTTGTTCGTCGCCATCTCACGCTTGTCCGCGGTGTCGATGTTGGTCAGGGTAATCTGAACGCCCGGCGCCGGTGCTCCCGAGGCATCGGTCACAGTCCCGGTAATCGAACCGAAAGTTGTTTGAGCCTGAAGCGCCACCGGCAAGACAAGAAGGGCCACTATGACGGTGAGTGTGGATGAAAATATGTAGATACACCTACGAGGTGTGATATCGAACACGGATTCCCCCTGGATACTGAGCTTTAGCGCTGAAATCCACGCGTCCAGCATAAAACCGTGGATCGTTTCATCTAGCGCATTGAGGGATCTTATATCGAATTGTTACCCACGTCAATCGGAAAATTGGACAAATCGGAAATCTGCCTGAAAAGACACATCGGATAGGCCATTCTCGACAACAGACGTAATCGGTGGTGTGCGAACCGTGACGCCTGCACGCGCTTCGGCGGACCAGTGGGAAGGAAGGTGGTACGCCCGAGAGGATTCGAACCTCTGACCTTTTGCTCCGGAGGCAAACGCTCTATCCAGACTGAGCTACGGGCGCGTGAACTTCTATTATTCTAGCGCGCCCGGCGGCCGGCGCGCGGCATCTCGAATCACGATCCTCTCTCCGCCCGGAGGATGTGAAAAAATACCGCACATGATCCGTCGCCTCATGATGTGCGCCGCGTTGGTCGTGGGAGCGGCCCAGGCCGCCGATTACGCCCGCCTCGTCGAAAACAAGGTCGCCGAAGTCGACAAGGTCGCCTCGCAAGGGCCTTACGCCGCCTCTTGGCCGAGCCTGGAGGCGTACAAAGTCCCCTCCTGGTACGAAGACGCGAAATTCGGCATCTTCATCCACTGGGGCGTCTACTCCGTGCCGGCGTTCGACAGCGAGTGGTACCCGCGGAACATGTACATTCTGAACAGCCCCGTGTACAAGCACCAGGTGGCGCTCTACGGGCCGGAAACGAAGTTCGGCTATAAGGACTTCATCCCGAAGTTCACCGCGGCGCACTTCAATGCGGCGCAGTGGGCCGCGCTCTTCCACAAGGCGGGCGCGCGGTATGTAGTCCCCGTCGCCGAGCATCACGACGGATTTTCGATGTACGACTGCTCGTTCACCGACTGGTCCGCCGCGAAGATGGGCCCCAGGCGCGACATCGTCGGCGAACTGGCCGCGGCGATCCGCCGGGAGGGCCTCCACTTCGGCGCCTCTTCCCATCGCGCCGAGCACTGGTGGTTCTACAACGGTGGCCTCAAGTTCCCCTCCGACGTCCAGGACCCGCGCTACCAGAGCTTCTACGGCCCCGCCGCTCCCGATAAAACTCAGCCCAACCAGGCCTATCTTCACGACTGGCTGGCCCGCACCTCCGAGATCGTCGACAAGTATCATCCGGAACTGGTCTGGTTCGACTGGTGGATCGAGCAGCCCGTCTTCCAGCCCTATCTCAAGAAATTCGCGGCCTTCTATTACAACCGCGGCAAACAGTGGGGCCAGGAAGTCGCCATCAATTACAAGAACAAAGCATTCCCGGACCGCGCAGCCGTTCTCGATATCGAGCGTGGCAAGCTCAATGCCATTCGCAAACAGTTCTGGCAGACCGACACTTCGATCAGCATCAAGAGCTGGGGCTATATCGACAACGACCAATACCGCGATCCCGGCTCTCTGATCGACGAACTGATCGACATCGTCAGCAAAAACGGCGCGCTGCTGCTCAACGTCGGGCCGAAGTCCGACGGCACAATCCCCGATCAGGCGCAGCAGATCCTGCTCGCCATGGGCCGCTGGCTCGCCATAAACGGCGAGGCAATTTACGGAACCCGGCCGTATCTTGTCTACGGCGAAGGGCCGACTCCCGTGGTCGGAGGCTCGTTC
>JAJYKC010000070.1 GCA_021788955.1 Acidobacteriota bacterium | reverse complement strand
CCCGAGTTCGCTCAGCACATCCGCCGCCTCGTGCGGCGCCATCCCCTCGATAATCTCCGCCGCTTTCTCCGTTTCCAGGGACTCGACAATACTCGCCTGAATGTCCGGATCGATTTCCGATAGCGTCTCGGCAGCCACTTCGCTGTCGATCGTCTCGAAAATCGCCTCGCGGTCCTCCGGCGCCAGGTCCTCAACAATGTCCGCCAGGTCCGCCGGGTGCATCTTTTCGAGCAGCTTGTTGCTAATGTTCAACCGCAGCCGCCTCTGCGGGTCCGATTCGAGAATATTGCAGAACTCCCACGGAATCGAGTTCGGCGGAATGTGCGTCTGCGTTCTCCGAATCCACCGTGGACGCAGAACTCCGCGCATCAGCCGGCGGTACACACTCCGCACTCCGATATCCACTTCGAGAATCTTCAGCTCCGCGCGGTCCTCGCGCTCCACAATGTCAAAGGTGACGTCGGTGACCCGGACCACCTTCCGGCCATGCGCGTCAATAATCTGCTGGTCGAGCAGATCGCGCATCAGCCGCAGCATGTATTCGTCGGAATGGTACGGCGTGAGTTGCTCGTCCTTGAGCGAAATCCCGTCGAGTGGTATTGAGTGCACCTGGTCGTAGCGCACCGTTAGCCAGGCCCAACCCCCGCCTACCAGGAATCGGTCCACTCGCGCCGCGTCCACCAGCGGCACCAGCGCCGCGTCGCGCACCACGCCGATTCGCTTGCCTTTTAGATCGAAGACAGGGAGGCCGTATAGTTCGGTAAGGTACAAGATCTCCGCCATATAGAGCCACCCGACGTCATCGAATTCGTGCAGGGTTGAGCGGCCGCATATCCCTCCGCGGCCATCTCCACACCTACTTCTAACTATGCCCCAAACCGCCGGAAAGAGGCAAGAACGAATCCAGATATTCGAGCGCCGCAGCCTCGATCCCCGCGTCTACCGCGCGGCGCGGTCCAGTTCGGCGGCGTGCGCCGCCACAGCGGCTTCGAGCCCCTCCAGGTTGTAGCCGCCCTCGAGGACGCTCACCAGCCGGCCCTGCGCGTAACGGTCGGCCGTCTCCGCCATCAAGTGCGTCAGGTCGGCAAAATCGTGGTCCGTCAGACGGAACCGCCCGAGCGGATCGCCCAACCTCGAATCGAACCCGGCCGAGACGAAAATGAATTCCGGCCGGAACTGCTCGACCGCGGGCAACAGCAGATGCTCGAACGCTCCCAGAATCTGCTGGCGCCCGGAACCGGCGGGCAACGGGCAGTTAATGATCGTCCCCTGCGCCGCGCCTTCTCCCGTCTCATTCGCATCGCCGGTCCCGGGATACCACGGATGCTGATGCGTGCTGAAGAAAAGCACCGAAGCGTCGGCATAGAAAATTTCCTGCGTGCCGTTCCCGTGGTGTACATCCCAGTCGGCGATCAGCACCCGCCCCACCCCGTGCCGCCTCTGCGCATATCGCGCGGCCAGCGCTACGTTGTTAAACAGGCAGAACCCCATGCCCCGATCCGAAGTCGCGTGATGCCCGGGAGGCCGCACGATCGCGAACGCATTCCTCGCCGTTCCAGCGGCCACCCGGTCCACCGCCTCCAGCACTGTTCCTACGGCCGCCAACGCCACATCAAATGACCGCGGGCAGATTTGCGTATCGCCCGTCGCCAGCATCTCCCGGCCCGACGCCACATCCCGCTCCACCGTCCGTAAATAGTCGCGCTGGTGGCACAGGAGCAAATCGTCTTCTGTGGCCGCGCGCCCGTCAAACGCGCTAAGCGGTCGCCCGGCGAGGCCCCGCAGAGCGGCATCGAATCGCGCCGGCTGTTCCGGATGCCCTGGCCCCGTGTCGTGCTCGCGGGAAACGGGCGAAGCCAGCCATGCCGTACCCCCGCTCATGCCGCCAATCTCTCAAGCAGGCGCCGCTTCACCTCCGGCCATTCCGTGTACGTAATGCTGTAGTACGCCGTATCCCGCACCCGCCCGCCTTGCATCAGCATGTGGCTGCGAAAAATCCCTTCCTCGCGCGCCCCGATCCGCTGAATCGCCGTCCGGGACCGCACGTTGTTCACATCCGTCTTCAACTCCACCCTCAAACAGCACCACTGCTCGAACGCATGACGCAGCATCAGGTACTTCGCCTCCGTGTTCACGGCGGAGCGCTGCCACGGCCGCATCACCCAGGTCGACCCGATCTCCACCCGCCTCTGCTTCCGCTCGATATTCAAATACCTCGTCGAGCCGGCCACCTCGCCGGTCAGCGCGTCCACCGTCGCAAACGGCAGCGAAACGCCCCTCTGTTGCTCGTCGAGCGCATCGTCGATGTATCGCGCCAGTCCCGCTGCGTCACGAATGCGCACGGGCATCCACGTCCAAAGGTCCGGATCCAAGCCATGCCGCAGCAGGCCCGTCAAATGGGCTTGCGAAAGAGGCTCCAGCCGCACCGAGCGGCCCGTCAGCGTGACAGGTTCAATCTCCATCATTGCTGGGTCTGCGGCGCCGCCGGCGCGGGCTCGACAGCCGCCGCGCCGATCTTGGTGCCGATCGCTTCACCCGACACGATCAACTCCACCCGCCGGTTCTGCTTTCGTCCCGCCGCCGTGTCGTTCGATGCAATCGGCCTCGCGTCGCCATAACCCATTGAGTTCAAATTGTCCGTCGAAATCCCCTGGTCGTGCAGAAACTCCACCACGGAATCGGCCCGCTTCTCCGATAGCTTCTGGTTGAACGCCGCGCTCCCTGTCGAGTCCGTGTATCCTTCCGCCGTCAGTTTCAGCCCCGGATGCGCCAAAATAATGCCCGCCAGCCGCGCCAGCTTCAACTGTGTGTCCGGTTTCAGCGTGTACTTGCCTGAATCGAACAGCACATCGGCCATCGTCACTACCAACCCGCGGTCGGTGTCCCGCGTCGCCAGCACCGCGTTCAACTGCGCCAAAAGCTGCGCGCGAAGCTGCTGCTTTTCCATCTCCGCCTGCTGCGCCTGTTTCTGCGCCTCGGCGGCTGCCTGCTGCGCTCGCTGGGCCTCGGCCGCGGATTCGGCCCGCGCCGCATCCGCCCGCGCCTTCTCGGCGTCGGCCTGGGCCGCCGCCAGTTGCGCCTGCATCTTCTCCATCTCGGCCTTCTGCTGAGCCGCCTCGGCCTGCGCTCGCTGGGCCTCGGCCGCCTTGCGCTCGGTGTCCGCCTTCTCCCGCGCCGCCACCTCGGCCGCCGCCTTCTCCTTCGCCGCCTGCTCGGATGCCTTGATCGCTTCCTGCCGCTGCTCTTCCTGCCGCTTCACTGCGATCGCTCGCGAATCCTCCGCCGTCTGCGCCGCCTCCCGCGCAATCATGACCGCCGGCTTGCGCTGCTTCCGCTTCAGATAATCCTCGGCCTGGTGTAAGTCCTGCTTCGCCTTCGCGAACGTGTCCGGAGCGTCCTTGTCCGCCCCCGACGATTGCGCAATGTTCACCGCATTCCGTGCCTCATAAATTTCCACCGGTATCTTCGGGTCGGGTGTCAACTGCAGCACATTCGCCAGTTTCTGATACTGCCCGCGCTTCAGTAATTCGTAGTGCGCGTCCACGGTCTCGATCTTGCCCACCGTGTCCGGCCGCACTTCGTTTTCCATGATGATCACATCGCTCGGCTCGCTCACCGCGAAATACGGCTCGGCCGTCACGATGAGTGCGAACACCTGCAGATCCGTCGTCACCTTGAGGCTGCTCTTGTTACCGTCCAGCAGCAGTTCGCCCAGGTTCTTTGGCCGTCCTTCCGGCGAAATCGCCCACAGCACATAGGTCAGATATTCGGCGCCAAACTGGCTCGGCGCCCCGATGTTGCGGAAGTTCGCCTCGATGCTGATCGCCCCCTGCTTGCTCTCCACCTTCGCCGTCCCCGACGCCTTCGGCATCACCGCCGTCCCCGAGAAATTGATCATCGTGGCGCCGCTGCGATGACGGTAATTAATCGCCTTGGTGGATTTCGCCACCGAGTTCGAAGTGAACATCGGCGGCGGCTGGTCCTGGGCAAAAACCGCGGGTGCGGCCAGCCCGATCAGAAGCAGAGCAAGCTTTCGATCCATCGTCGTCGAATCCCTCCGTTGTTCATGGTATCGAAACAGCCGCGCCGCCATATTCTACGGTACGGTCGGGCTGGCTCTCCGGATCGATCCCCGCCCCGTGGCCCTGCTGAACAAAAACGACATGAAATGTCTGGGTTTCCGGCATCCCGGGATACCGCCCGTGCCTTGCCCCGAAACTCAGCCGCTTCGCCCGGTCGTCCCACTTGACGTCCACCGTCGCGTAAGCCCCATGCTCGTACCCATACCCGTCGTTCTCATCCTCGTACAAGGTGAACTCCCCATCCGCGCCCGGATACACGCGCAATTCCACCGGAGCGCTCAGATTCTCGGTCGCGTACTGCACCTCCGGCCCCATCGGCACAATCGAGCCAGCTCGCACATACAGCGGAATCCGGTCCAGCGGCGCCGCCGCGTCGATGCTTCGCCCGCCCGCTTCCGTCCGCCCCGTCCAGAAATCCACCCAATCCGCCCGCGGCAGATACAAATGCCGCGTCGTCGCGCCCGGCTCCGTCACCGGATTCACCAGAATCGCCGGGCCGAACAAAAATTCATCCCCGGTATCGAGCGCCCGCCGGTCCTCGCGAAAATCCATCGCCAGCGGACGCATGATTGTGTAACTCCCGCTCGTCACCCGCCACGCCAGGGAATAAAGGTAAGGCAGCAGCCGGTAGCGCAACCGGTCGAACTTCGTCAGAATCTCCTGCGCAGGCTCCCCATAGCTCCACAACTCGTTTTGGTTCGTCGTGCGCGTGCCGTGAACGCGGAAGATCGGGCAAAACGTCCCATACTCGAACCACCGGACAAACAACTCGCGATACCCCTCGTCGTTCGGATTGCCGATGAAGAACCCTCCGATGTCCGTCGTCCAGTACGGAATCCCCGAAAGCGAGAAATTCAGCCCCGCCGGAATCTGCCGCCGGTACGCGGTCCAATCGCTCAGCACGTCGCCCGACCACGCCGTCACGCCGTTCCGCTGGCTGCCCGCGAATGCCGACCGTGAAAGAATGAACACGCGCTTGTCGCTCGACGCCGCCCGCTGCCCCCGATACACTCCCTGGGTGTCCAGCAGTGGATACACGTTGGCATACCGGTCCCCGCTCCCTATGGCGAGTTTGTGGCCGAGCAGAATGTTCTCCTGCTGCCCTTCGGTCTCCGGCTCCGTCGTGTCCATCCACCACGCATCGGCGCCGATCCGGAACAACGCCTTGTCCACCAGACTCCAGTAATAGTGCCGCGCCGCCGGGTTCGTCGCGTCATACACCGCCATCCCCAGCGGATGAAACCCGGCCACCTTCGTCTTCTCGATGAAATACCCGCGCCGCTCCATCTCCGCGTACACATCCGATCCGGGGTCGAAGAAAGGCCAGATCGAAATCATGAAGTGATAGTGCTCCCGGTGCAGCGTGTCGATCATCCCCTTCGGGTCCGGGTACTTCGCGTTGAACTTGAAATCCCCGGTCTTGCCCCACCAGAACCAGTCCTGCACGATGTCGTCGATCGGAATCTTCATCTCCCGGTACTTCGCCGCTATGCTGAGCACTTCCTCCTGCGTCTGATACCGGTTCTTGCTCTGCCAGTATCCGTAAGCCCATCGGCCGAACATCGGCGCCGCCCCCGTTAGCATCCGGTACGCCGCCACGATTCGGTCGAAATCCGGACCGTAAATGAAGTAATAATCGATCGTGTCCGCCACTTCGGAGCTCAGATACACCGTGTGGACGAACCGGTTATTGAACCGGCTCCGCGACGGATTGTTCCAGAAGATCCCGTAGCCTTTGCTTGAAACCAGCAGCGGAATCGCGATCTCCGTGTTCTCCTGCGACAAGTCCACCGACTCGCCCCGGTAATCCCACACGCCCGCCTGATGCTGCCCCAGCCCGTAGAATGACTCCTGCGAGCCGTAGATCGCAAAAACATCCTCTGCATGATATGTTTTTTCGCCGTTCACCTCCGCCGGAGTCATGATCTTCGGCCCTTCCTGAATCAACTTCTCGTGTCCCGGCGCGGCCGCGCTGAAGCTGACAAACCCGTCTTTCTTGGTCACCGTGACCCGCAGGTCCGGCGTCGCAACCGTAGCTTCCTCCGCCGTCTCCGTGAACATCTCCCGAGCGGCCGGCCACTTTGTCCGGACCACTGCAAACTGCTTCTCTTCCGGAATCGTGCTCCCCGGCGAATACAACACATGCACGATTGAGCCCGAGCACACCGAGATCCGCATCACCCCGCGCTCGAGCTGAACCATCATCCCCTCCGGCTCCCGCCGCACCTCCTTCACCGGGTTCGGGGGCTGCCACTGCGCAAGCAAAGGCGTCGAGAGGAGAAGCACAAGAAGGCGTTTCATGTCCGTAGCCGCTGTAAGAAACTAGCATAGGCCCGACTGCGCATGATAGTCTGAGTGCAACCGCGCCCGAAAAGGAGAATTCTACGTGTATTCTCGCGTGCGCTTGCTCGTACTTCTTTCGGTGCTCGCCGGTCCGCTCGCAACTCACGCCGCGCCCACGCTGATTTACTCCACCTATCTGCTTGCCGGCTACCCACCCAACGCCATCGCTACCGATCCCTCGGGGAACATTTACTTGGTGGCCTCTTCGCCGGTGTCGTTTCCCAATCAGATATTGGTCGTCAAGCTAAACCCCCAAGGCGATCAATACCTGTACGTGCGGCACATAGGCGGCACGCTTCGTGACCTGGCCTACGGAATCGCGGTAGACGCTGCGGGTGACGCCTACGTCGCGGGTTACACCACGTCACCCGACTTTCCGATTACCGGCGAGGGGAACCTCGGCACCCCAGTCAACCAGTACCATACGCCAAAGTCCTTCGTCTTCAAGCTCGACCCCGAGGGCAACCTCGTTTTCTCGGATCTGCTCGGCGGTCCTGCTTCGAGCATGGCCCAGGCCGTTGCCGTGAACGCCAACGGGCAGATCATTGTGAGCGGCGAGGCCGGTTCGTCGAACTTCCCGGTCACTCCCGGCGCGCATAGCGTCCCCGATCCCTCGGGCCGCCCGTTTCTGCTGGTATTGGATCCCACAGGCACAAAGGTCCTCTCCTCGGCGACGGGCATCGGCGGAACTGCGATTGCCCTCGACGCCGCCGGCAACATCTATGTGGCGGGCACCACGCTCCTGCTCGACTATCCTACGACGCCGGGCGCCTATCAACCCACACTCCCGAAAGTCAGGGCTTGCTACGACCCCGCCTGCCCGCTGCAGGGCCAAGGACCCGATCAATACGTAAGTAAGATCGACCCTACCGGAGCGAATCTGATCTATTCGACGTCTCTGTCCGGCCCCAGCGGCACAATCAACCAGGGACTGGCCGTCGACGCCGCCGGCAACGCCTACGTCACGGGATTCGCGCGCCAGGGTTACCCCTATACCGTCGCCGCGCCCGCCCTTTCAGCTCCCTTGACCGGGCAAGCTGACGCGGCTCCGTTTCTTACGAAACTGGATCCGCTCGGCAAATCGCTGTTGTTCTCGGTTCCTGTCGGAGGCTTCGGAGTGGCCGCCAACTCCACCGGCGCCGTTTCCGTCGGCGGCATCGCGGGCACGGTCAATTCGCCCGCCACCTACGTCATCTCCAGCGCCATCCCAGCCCTTTCCGGCATCGCAGCCGCGTGTCTGCCAAATGGCATCACCGTGGGAGTGTCCGCCTATGCCGCCTTGGTGGACGAAACCGCGGGAACCCTGCTCGGAACACAGTTCCTTGGTGGATCGAGCGTCATCCCATCGAGCATCGCCCTCGCCGGAAGCACTCTATGGCTGGCAGGTACGACGCAAAAGCAGGACGATCCCATGGCGGGTGACGCTCTTACGGTAATTAGTCCACAAGTCGGCAACTCGCCAGGCGCGTATCTCGCCGCCGTCGACTTCTCTCAGCCCGCAACCGCCCCAGGCACTCCCCGGATCGCCTGCATCCTCGATGCGGCCGATCTCACTCCGGTGGGTCCCGTCGCCGTCAACCAACTCCTGAGCATCTTCGGCGAAGGGCTCGGTCCTGCGCAGGGAGTAAACGCGGGAACCACCGGCGCAACGACGCTGGGCGGCGTCTCGATCGCCGTCGGTTCTTCGCCAGCACCGATCCTCTACGCATCGGCAAATCAGATCAACTTTGCCGTGCCTTCCGGGATCGTCGCGCTTCCAGGCACATTGAATTCCCTGCGCGTCACCGTCAACGGAGCAACCGAATCCCGCTTGTTAGTTTCGGGCTTCAATCCCAGCCTCTTTTGGAACTTACCCGGAACGTTCACTTCGAACTCGGGCGCCGCGGGGGGATTCGCGCTCGCGCTCAACGCGGACGCATCCATCAATTCGGAATCGAACCCTGCCGCTTTCGGCAGCGTAGTCTCGGTGTTCGTCAACGGCGTTGCACCGGATCCAACAGTCGTTCACGAGGCCGTGGCCTTCTACGCCAACGGATGGCAGGTCACCAATATCGCGCCCATCAGCCCCTATGTCTACCAGGTGGACG
>JAJYKC010000069.1 GCA_021788955.1 Acidobacteriota bacterium | reverse complement strand
CGGGTTTTTCGTATTTGCTCCGTTCCCGGCGAGCGACTCGTATGCGAGTTTTCTGCTTGGCCAGTCGGTGCAGTTTTTCCAGGGCGGCGGGCAGTTTGACCGGGGGTTGCGGAAGTGGATCGGGTCGGGGTATGCGCAGGATGAGTGGCGGCTGAGCGCGCATCTGACGCTGAACTATGGATTGCGGTACGAGGTGAACACGCCGTACACGGAGATCCGGAACCGGCTGAATGCGTGGGACCCGGGGGTGCAATCGACGGTGTATCCGAGTGCGCCCGCGGGGCTGCTGTTCCCTGGCGATGCGGGTGTACCGGCGGGGATTGCAGCGGTGGATTACAAGGAGTTCATGCCGCGGGTGGGCCTGGCTTGGGATCCGTTCGGCGATGGGAAGACAGCGATTCGGGCTGGGTATGGGATTTTCTACGACGGGTATACGAACGGCACAGGCGGGCCGCTGCAGGCTTCGGTGAGCGCGCTTCCGTGGACGCAGGCTTATCAGTTGCCGGGGCCGGGGTTCAACATTGCGAATCCGTACGGCGGGAATCCTCCTCCGTTTGGCGGCAACAACTTCGTCGCTCCGGCGACGGTGCTGACGGTGCAATCCGGGATGCTGCCGCCGTATTCGCAGAACTGGAATGTTTCGATTGAGCGGACGCTCGGGAAGAACTATCTGCTCGATGTACGGTATGTGGGGACGAAGGGAACTTTTCTGCCGCGGTTCATCGAAGGCAATCCGACGATTTACGGGCCCGGAGTAAATCCGAGTAATAACAACCAGATGCGCGAGTATACGACGTGCACCGCAGCGGGTGTTTGTAACTATGGTTCGGTGGGATTGCTGGCGGATGATTCGAACTCGACGTACAACGCATTGCAGGTGGCGTTTTCCAAGCAGTATGCGAACGGGCTGAGCTTTCTGGCATCTTACTGGTACTCGAAGAGCCTGGACGACATTTCGTCGCTGAACGTGGCCGGATCGGCGCCGAACCTGGTGGCTGGGGAAAACGACCTCGCGCAGAATCCGTTCAACCTTGCCGCCGAACATGGCCCATCGCTGTTTGACGCCACGCACCGGTTCATGTTTAGCGGAAGCTACGCGCTACCGTCGTGGCATGGCGCGCCGAAAGCGGCCGCGTGGCTGGTGAACGGCTGGCAGATGAACACGATTGCGAGCCTGTCGACGGGCACGCCGTTCACGGTGTACGACAGCGCGAATGTCTCGCTGCAAGGGAGCGCGCCGGAGATCACGGGATTCTATTCGAGCCGTCCGGACCTGATTTCGAATCCGAACGCGAACCAGCCGCACACGCCGAACGAGTGGGTGTCGCGATCGCCGTTCCTGCAACTGAATCCCATCACGCAGGCCGGGCAGTTCGGCAACGAAGGGCGGAACGTGGTGCGGGGGCCGGGGATTGAAGATGTGGACTTTTCGATGCTCAAGGATTTCAACTTGGGCGAGACGAAGCGGCTGCAGTTCCGGGCCGAGTGTTTCAACCTGTTGAACCATCCGAATTTCGGCCTGCCGGAGAATGACCTCGAGTCGCCTGCATTCGGCCAGATTTTGCAGGCGGGTCCGCCGCGGCTGTTGCAGTTGGCGCTGAAGTTCCTCTTCTAAAGCGCGGTTGGAGGGACGGGCGTGATAACATCAGTGGTTGTCAGGCTCCGGGCTTCGTGCAATGGGCGGCTGTAAACCCCGCCAGGTCCGGAAGGAAGCAACGGTAGCGGTTTAGCCCGTGTGCCGCGGATCACCCGGGGTCTGGCATACATTCCCTCCTCATGTACCAGGTCATCGCGCGCAAGTACCGGCCCCAGACCTTCGCTGAACTGATTGGCCAGGAGCACGTACGCGCGACGGTGGAGAACGCGATTGCGCAGCGGCGGATCGCGCACGGCTACATTTTTTCCGGGCAACGCGGGACGGGCAAGACAACGGTGGCGCGGATTCTGGCGCGGTGTCTGAACTGTGTGGACGGACCGACGGCGACGCCGTGCGGGGTGTGCGCAAGCTGCGTGGAGACGGCGAACGGGGCTTCGGTAGACGTGATCGAGATCGACGCGGCGTCCAATCGCGGCATCAACGAGATGCGCGAGCTGCGGGAGAACGTGCGCTACCGGCCGGCGCGGGACCGGTATAAGGTCTTCATCATCGACGAGGCGCACCAGATCACCAACGAAGCGTTCAATGCACTGCTGAAGACGCTGGAAGAACCGCCGGAGTGGGCCGTGTTTGTGCTTTGCACGACGGAGGCGCACAAGATTCCGGCGACGATCGCTTCGCGGTGCCAGCAGTTCCAGTTCCGGCAGGTGAGCTTCGAGGAAGTTGTGGGCCGGATCAAGTGGATCTGCGGACAGGAAGGCGTCGAAGCGGATTCAGAGGCTTTCGCGGCGCTGGCGCAGGCGGGCGAAGGGAGCGTGCGGGATTCGCTGTCGGCGCTGGACCAGGCGATTGCGTGCTGCGGGAACAAGCTCGAAGCGGTGCAGGTGCGCGAGTTGCTTGGGATGTTTTCGCTCGAGGCGATGGACCGGACGGCGGCGGCGCTGCAGGCGGCGGATGCGCGGGCGATGCTCGATATCGTGATGGAACTGGAGCGGGACGGGCGGAACCTGCAACATTTTTCGCGGGAATTGTCGCGGTACTTCCGGAACCTGCTGGTTGCGCGAGTGGCGGGTCCGGAACCGAGGCTGATCGCGGCAACGGGCGCGGAGCGCGATCGATTAGCCACGACAGCTCAATCGTTTAGCGAAGAAGACTTAACGCGGTACTTACAATTATCACTGGATTTGTTTCGGGACTTGCAGTACTCGCTGCAGCCGAGGCTTCAACTGGAGTTGGGTCTGCTGCGGATGATTCATGCCGGGCGGATGATGGAAGTGGAAGAAGCGCTGGCGGCGCTGGGCGGCGGTGGGGCGGTGGAAGCGCCGAAGCCGGCTCCGAAGAAAGTGGAGACGCCGGTGGCGCAGCCGCGGCCGGCAACGGCGGCTCCGGTGGCGCAGCCGCCTACTCGGCGCCCGGAGGGTGGCGATGCGAAAGCGAAGATGCTGGCGGCGCTCGAAGAGATGAAGATGCAGTTTACCTTCGACGCGGTGTCGCATTCGGCGGTGACGGAGAGCGGCGGGGAGATTGTGTTTGTGACGCCGGCGGCGTTCCGGATTGCGATGAGCGAGAAAGACCTTGTGCGGGCGGCGGAGACGGCGTTCGGGCGGGCGATGCGGGTGAAGGTGACGATCGGTGAAGGAGCGGCGGCGCCGGCGGCTTCGACGCCCCCGGCCACGGCGATGGAGGCGTCGGATGCGGCGCCGCGGGCGCTGGCGCATCCGGAGGTGAAGCGCTTTCAGGAGGCATTCCCTGGCGCGCAGGTTCGCGCAGTGCGAGACTTGAAGGAATAAACCATGAAACTACCCGGAAACATGCAGGCCATGATGAAGCAGGCCCAGGCGATGCAGGAGAAGCTGCAGGAGGAGATCGCACAGATCCGCGTTGAGGCGTCGGCCGGCGGCGGGATGGTGTCGGTGAAGATGGATGGCCGGAAGAACGTGATCGCGGTGCGCATCGATCCGGAAGTGGCTGGTGATGGCGGCGTTTAACGAAGCGTCGGAGAAGGTGGACGACGAGTCGCAGCAGAAGATGGGCGGACTGCTGGGAGGGTTGGGGCTTCCGCCGGGGATGTTCTAAGGCAGCGGGGGCTTCAAGCCGGACATGCCGGATTTCGCCGAGCCGCTGGCGCGGCTCATTCAAGAGTTCAAGCGCCTGCCCGGGATTGGGCAGAAATCGGCGCAGCGGCTGGCGTTTCATGTGCTGCGCGCCGAACGGGACGAGGCGGCTCGCCTGGCGCAGGCACTGGTCGACGTTAAAGACAAGCTGCGGCTTTGCGAGGCGTGCAACAACATCAGCGACACGGAGTTGTGTCCGTTCTGCGCCGATCCGCGGCGGGACCGTACGGTGGTTTGCGTGGTGGAGGAGCCGCACAATATTCTTCCGGTGGAAACGACGCGGCAGTTTGAGGGCGTTTACCATGTCTTGCACGGCTCGATTTCGCCGCTGCGCGGCATAGGGCCGGACCGGCTCAAGATTACCGGGCTGCTGGAGAGGATCCGGACCGGCGAAGTAAAGGAAGTCATCCTGGCGACTAACCCGACGGTGGAAGGCGAAGCGACGGCGGTGTATCTTTCCCGACTGCTGAAGCCGCTGGGAGTCCGGGTGACGCGGATCGCGATGGGGATTCCGGTGGGGAGCGATTTGGAGTTCGCGGATGAAGTAACTATGTCCAAGTCACTGGAAAACCGGCGCGAGATGTGAGCAGCGCCGGTGTAAGATTGCGACAATTAGATTTGACCTTGTTTGATTCGACACGCTACGGGGACGCGGTGCAACGGATTCTGGCGCTGGACGGGGATGGTTTGCGTCCGATGCCGCTCGAGGGTGGAGATGCGCCCGAGTCAGCTTTGCGGGCGCTCGGCGAGACGGACGCCGGCCGCCTTTTCCCTGGGAGTTATGCCGCGGATGCGGCGATGGGTGGGCTTTGGTTGTATTACTCCCAGCTCGAAGCGGCGCACACGATCGTGCAGAACGTGCCGAGTCAGGAAGGGAGCTTCTGGCACGGTATCATGCACCGCCGGGAGCCCGATGCCGGAAACGCCGCGTACTGGTTCCGGCGTGTGGGGCGGCATGCGTGCTTCCCTGCCCTGGCGGAGGCGGCGGCGGGAATCGTGGAGCGATGCCCGGGTGTGAAATTCGTGGCCGGGAGCGAGTGGGATCCGTTCGGATTCATTGACTTTTGTGAAGAGGCGCGCCGGGACCGCGGGCCGGCGGCGATGCGGGCGGCGAAGGAAATTCAACTCGCCGAATGGCAGTTGCTTTTTGATTTCTGCGCGAGGCCCCTGGATTGATCCGTAAAACGTTTATTGGCCTGGTGCTGCTGGTCGGCTTGCTGGTGGTGTGGACGTTGGCGCGACGTTCCGAGCCGGTGGGAGTGAAGTTCTTCCGGGTGACTCGGGAAACGCTGGTGAGCTCGGTTTCGACGAACGGCAAGGTGGAGCCGCTCGAATGGGCTTCGGCGCGGGCTTCCCTGCCTGGCACGGTGGCGAAAGTCTTCGTTCAGCGGGGCCAGAGTGTTCACGGGGCGGACCCGTTAGTCGAGTTGGATACGACGGCAGCGGAAGCGGCGCTGGCGGAGGCGACCGCCAAGGTGGCGCAGGCGCGGGCGGAGTTGCAGCTCACGTCTTCCGGAGGGCGGCCGGCTCAGTTAAGCGACATTCAGGGCCAGCTTGACCGCGCGCGGCTCGATTTGCAGACCGCCCAGCACGACTACGAAGCGCTGAACCGATTGCTGAGCAAGAATGCGGCGACGGCGAAGGATGTCAGCGATGCGGCGGCGCGGGTGAATCAGCTTCACATTGAGATTGAGTCGCTGGAGCAGCGGAGGAAGAACCTGGTGGCGCCGGAAGACCGGACGCTGGCGCAAGCGAAGTTGCGGGAGGCGCAGGCGGCTGAGAGCGCGGCGACGCATGTGCTCGATCTGAGCACGATCCGGGCGCCGATCGACGGTGTGGTTTACGAATTCGATATCCACACCGGGACGTATCTGGCGGCCGGCGCGCTGGTGGCGAACGTCGGCCGGCTGAATCCGGTCCGCGTGACCGTGTACGTCGATGAGCCGGATTTGGGCCGCGTGAAGCGAGGCAATCCGGTGTTGATCAGTTGGGACGGACTGCCTGGGCGGCAGTGGCAGGGGCGCGTGGACAAGCCGGCGACACAGGTGGTGACGCTGGGGTCCCGGCAGGTGGGTGAAGTGGGAGCGATTATCGACAATCCCGACCATGACCTGCTTCCCGGCACCAATATCGACGCCGAGATTCAGGCCGGTACGGCGGTGAACGCGTTAAGCATCCCGAAGGAAGCCGTGCGGAGGAGAAATGAGCAGACCGGCGTAATGCTGCTGGACAACGGCAAGATTGTGTGGAGGCCGATTGATCTGGGGATTACGACGCTGTTGCGCGCGCAGGTCGTTTCGGGGCTGAAGGAAGGCGACGGGGTGGCGGGGACGGTGAATCCTGCGCTCACGGACGGAGAGCGCGTCAAGCCGGCGTTTCTGAATTGAGCGATTCCGGCGTAGGGACTTCGAGGGGAAGCCCCAGTCCGCGCCAGGCGAGGATACCGCCCTCGAGCGGCCGTACCTGGGCGACGCCACGGCGGAGGAGGAGCAGCGCCACCCGGGCGCTGGTAGCTTCGCTGGGTCAAGAGCAGTAGAGTACGACTTCGCGGTCAGGCGGGATCTTGGCGACTTCCCGGTCGATGACGGCCGAATCGATCCAGATGGCGCCCGGGATGCGAGATGGGTCGCGCTTGAGGTCGATGGCGTGACGGAGGTCGACGATGGCGGGCGGGTTTCCGGCGAGGATGCGTTCCAGCAGTTCTGCGGGGGTGATGCGGGCGACTCGCAACTCACGGATGAAACGCTGGCGCTGATCGTACTTCCAGGCCAGCCATGCCACGAGCAACAGTGCGAAGACGGCGAGCATCCAGCCGCCGTAGCGATGGAAGGCGTCTCCGGCTTCTTCCAACTGGGTACGGAAAACGGCGCCCGCGCTCAAATACGCGAGCGACCAGAGAAGCGCGCCGCCGGCGATGGAAAGCAGGGCGCGGGTGCGCGGGATACGCGTCCATCCGGCCATCGTTGTGGCGACGGCGCCGAGGCCGGGGATGAACTTGGCGAAAAGCAGCGTGGACGCGCCCCAGCGGCTGAACGTTGTTTTCGCCCCGCTGATGCAGGAGTCGGGCTCGAGCGAGATGCGGCAAAGGAGGTTGAGGATGGAGGTGCCGCGGGTCCAGCCAAGCGTGTACCACAGCGCATCGCCGGCGATGGCAGCCAGCGTGGCGAGGCCCCAAGCGGCGAGGAAAGAGAACTTGTGCAGGGAGGCGAGCGCGCCCATGACGAGCAGGATGGGTACCGCCGGGATAGGCAGGCCGCACTGCTCTATCAGCACCATGACGAACAGTAAGGCGTAGCCATGGCGGAGAACGAGATGAGTCAGCTCGCGCACCGTATTATTGTCGCATCCGAATCGGGCCGGGAGCGGCAGTAAGTCCGGTGCGCCGGTGGTAGCATCCAAAGGGAAGAGCCCATGCGTTTTGCTTCCTTCGTCTGGAAGAGCAGCCTTCGGAACCGGCGGCGCAGTCTTCTCACGATCAGCAGCATCGCGGTGTCGATGTGTCTGTTGACCGTGCTGATGTCGATCTATCAGGCGTTGTATCTTGGCGAGCCGACGCCGGCGGAGGCGCTGCGCCTGGTGACGCGGCACCGGGTGGGTCTTGGCCAGGCGTTGCCGGCTTCGTACCTTGAGCGAATCGAGAGAGTGCCCGGCGTGCGAGAGGCGATGCGATGGCAGTGGTTTGGCGGAACGTACAAGGATCAACGGGACAGCCGGAATTTCTTTGCGCGCTTCGGGTGCCAACCGGACCGTCTGCGCGTAATGCGCCCGGAGTACTCGATGCCGGAGGCGGCATGGAAGCAGTTCACTTCCGACCGCACGGCGACGATCGTGAGCCGGAAGGTCGCCTCGCGCCAGGGATTCCGGGTGGGCGACCGGGTGACGATTGTGGGCGACATTTTCCCGGTGAACCTCGAGCTTCGCGTCGTGGGCATTTACGACGATCCGCAGCACGAGGAAGCGCTGTACTACAACGACGACTATGTGAATGAGAGCCTTCCTGTGACGAGCCCGCTGCGCGATACGACGGGGACGATTCAGATTCTGGCGAGCAGCGCCGCGGCGGCGCCTTCGGTGGCGCAGGCCATCGACGCGATGTTCGCGAACTCGCCGGCGCCGACCAAGACGGAGACCGAGCAGCAGTTCGCTCTCAGCTTCGTTTCTTTCCTGGGAAACCTGAAGCTTTTCCTGATGGCGATCTGCGGGGCGATCACGTTCACGATTCTTCTGGTGTCGGCGAACACGATATCGATGTCTGTGCGCGAGCGGGTGCGAGAGGTGGGCGTGCTGAAGACGCTGGGCTTCACGGCGGGCGGAGTGCTGGGGATCATTCTGGGCGAGGCGCTGATGGTCGCACTCGCCGGCGGAGTGCTCGGATGCGCGATGGGGGCAGCGTTGTGTATCGGGGCCCGGAACGCAGTGGCCATGTTCCTGGACGGCCTCTCGCTGACACCGGAAGTGGCGGCGGTGTCGTTGGCTGCCGCGGCGGCGCTCGGGTTTTTCAGCGCGCTGGCGCCGGCCTGGCACGCCGCGCGAACGTCGATCCTCGAGGCGCTGCGGTATTCGGGCTGAGCGCGGTTCAGACCTGGCGAACTTCGATTGCCTTGTCTTCGAACGGGTGGACCAACTCCTCCGGCGCGGCGCTGTCGGTGATGATCAGATCGACATCCTCGATGGGGCAGATGAGACTGCTGGCCACGACTCCGAGCTTGGTGTGATCCGCCACGGCGATCTTACGCTGCGCCTGCCGGACCATCAGCGCGTTGATGTCGGCTTCATCGGGGTCGTAGCAGGTAAGGCCGCGTTCGGCATTCACGCCGATAGCGCCGAGGAACGCGATCGACGGGTAGAGAT
>JAJYKC010000068.1 GCA_021788955.1 Acidobacteriota bacterium | reverse complement strand
TGCTTTACTTACTACGGTGTCGCCGGAACAACCCGGCGGACCGACGCCGAGCGCCCAACCATCAGCATCGTGCGGCTACCCCCATTCTCCGCAAAGGATGCGGTACGACTATCGGGAAGCCTCTATGCGATCTCGCGCGCGGGCTCTGCGATCACCCCATACACCCCTGTTACAGCACGAGGTCCGATGCGCATGTCTCTCGCGGCATCTAACGGAGACACAAAAGGTCCGAATTTTGAGACGGAATAGCACACATGAGACTTGACGCCCATGGATTCGTAATAAGCACGTCGCCGTCAAGGTGCGGTTCGCTCTCGCTAGGAGGAGCGCTAGTGAACGGCCGGAATGGCCGACTCTCTCTGCGACGCGTTCCAGGCATCGACCGTAACCCTGGCGTCGCCGCGCGTGGCGGGATCCCTCCACAGCACTGCGAAATCGAGTGTGCGCGCCTCGCCGGGCTCGAGCCACATGTCGTTGTCGGTGCCGTAGAAGGCGCGGTTAGTTCCGGCGATGTTGATGTGCGTCTCGAGGGCCGGGAGCTTGCCCGCGTTGCGCACCTCGACGCGGATGAGGCTCTCGCTACCGGAGGCCTTGTCTTGCGAGTACACCTTGAGTTCAAGGCTGGTGACGTGGGTGGCGACCTGCGGGCGCAGCCACGGGCCGGTGACCAGCCGGAGAGAAGCCTGCGGCGAGCTCCGATACTTGGCACGGAACTCGGGATCGTCCATCATCCTCAGGCAGCGCGGCATGTAGACCGAGCGCGAGAGCAGCTTGCCATCGGCGCTCCTGGCCTCGGCCACGATGAAGAAGAACTTGTCTTCGAAGCTGGCCGGGATGGTATAGGAACCTATCGGGATGCTCTTGGCCGACGGCCCTGCGGGCACGGTCACCGTCTCCGTACGAGTCCAGACGGATTTGAAGGCCGGATCGAGCACGTGAACGGTGATGTGGATGCCGTCGAGCGCCGTGGGTGGGGCCTGGACCATGGCCACGTCGATGGGCATCTTTTCACCCTTGGCCCACACCATCGCGGGGAGCTTGACCACGACGTGCGTGGGCTCGTAGACACGCTTGATAGCGTAATACGACGATGTCGGCTGACCCAGCCCGTCGACAAACATGAAAAACTGGATGGGCCATGGCACGGTAAACGACCAGGGCATGAGGCCCGCGGTGACCGGATAGTTAGCCAGAGTCAAGTCGGCCATCACTTGCGTGAACTCGGCTGCCGCCATCTGCGAGGCCTCGGTGAATTTCTGCAAGTCAGTCTTCGCGATGTCGTCAAACTGGTAAGCGCGGTTGAGCAGCGCGCGCGGCTCGTTGCCCTGGTACTCGAGCATGTGGTGAATGAACTCGGGATGGGTTCCTTTGTAGTCCTGATCGAAGATGTGATTGAACCCTCCCTTAAGCTCGTCGGGATTGACGACCTGTAGGATGGACTCGGCGTTGGGCATGTTATAAATGCCCGTTTCGCTGATGTAGGGCACGGTCTGATAGCGGCGCAGATACCAGGTCGGATCCTGATCGTGGTAGATGTGTACGTCGCCGGCATCGGGCGTGGTCCGGATGAACATACGCGACGGATCGAAATCGCGCACGTCGCGCTCGATGATCCCCTCCATGGCCGTGTTCCCCGGTGTATAGGGATTGAACTCGTTGCCGCCGCACCAGACAGCGAGCGAAGTGTGGTTGCGCAGACGGAAGATGTTCTGCAGAACCTGAGCCTCCCAAATGTTCTGGGGCAGGTTGGGTGCCTCAGTGTTGCCGATGGGGAAGTCTTCCCAGACGAGGATGCCGAGTTGGTCGCAGATTCGATAGAACTCGTCGGTCTCCGTGTTGCCGCCACCCCACACACGGAGCATCTGAATGCGCGCGGCCTTGGCTTCGGCGAGCAGCCACTGGTACTTTGCGGCGGGCAGATGCAGCAGTACGTCGAGCGGCCACGCCCAGTTCATGCCTTTCAGGAAGAGCTTGCGGCCGTTGATGACGAACTGCCAGTCTTCCCAGCGGTCCTGCGTCTGCGGACCGGGTGTGGTTACGCGCACGATGGTGCGGATGCCGTAGTCGAAATCGATGCGGTCAATCGGATTCTGGTCCTTGAACAGGATCAGCGAGACGCGATAGAGGTTGGGATCGCCCATGCCATTGGGCCACCACAGCTTCGGATTCGGAACCTCGATCTCCTCCTTGACCCAATTACGGCCTCTCCAGGTCCCAACCGGCCAGGACTTTTTGAACGTGGCTTCCGAGCCGGCCTTGGGTGTCATCTCCATCTCGAGCGACAGGCCCTTCTCGCCCGGCTGGGCATTGGCTCCATCGCGCATCGTGCCGTATTCCCTTGTGAGATCGGTGCCGAGGGCGATGGCGTGATCAAGAAGTTCAACCTTGAGTTGCAGGGCCGCGCTCGCCGCTGAGGCGCTTTGCGTGACCAGGAATGGCCGGGCTAGGTGGACCTTGGGCATCATCTCGAGGCGTACGTTCTGCCATATGCCCAGCGGTTCGATCTCGCGGTAGTTGATGTCGCTAGCACCGGTGACGTACGCCTGGCCGCCCGCCAGACCCCACGGCACGGCGACTTTGCCGTTGCCTAAGTTGCCAGGGTCCCACTTCGACTGGCCAAAACTGCCGGCCTTGACCTCAACCACGATATCGTTGGAGCCGCCAGGGCGAAGGTACTTGCCGACCTCCACATCGGGGCCGCCGAACAGCCCTGCATGGTCGCCCACGAGTTCGCCATTGATCCAGAGGCGGGTGTAGTAACCGGCTCCATCGAAACAGAGGATGTCGTAGCCGCCCGCGGCTGCTGCGGGCACGTCGAACTGGCGCCGGTAGTACCACACCTTCTCCGGCACCCACTTGTACTTCTGGGTGTTCAGGTGCGCGTAGGGATAGGGGAGCACGCCGTCCTGATAGAGCGCCCACTGCGCCGAGACGGGAACCTCCGCCTTGATCCACTTCTCGTGATCGAGGTCGGCGACCGCGGAAATAACGTCGTCTCGATAGCCAAGCTGCCAGTCGCCATCTAGCAAGAGATGCTGCGCACCGGAACGCGCATCTACGTAGAAGGGTTGCGTCAGATTCTTCACCCTTGCCGGTTGCCCATCCACGATCATCGGGCCGATTCCCAAAAGCAGAATCGCGGGAATTAATGACCGGAAGTGTAGGGCTTTCATCTTCTTTCTCCTGCTCGTCGTCGTTGACTAGTATGGCCGCTCTCCCGAAGTGAGCCAGGTACGCCGCAGAATCGGGTAGGCACCTGATCTCGGCGCCCGACCCGATACGACCGCTGTGCGCGATCGGTTGGCCGGGCAACTCACACAACGAAAGAGCCGTCAAATGGCGACCCACGCCGTCCTACAACCCGAAGTCGCGGAACAGATGAGTGGGCTTGGGACCTGGCAGGGACAAGGTCGGCGACAAGAACAAAAATAGAACGGAGGCTCCGCGTAGTGGCGGTTGGGCTGTTGAAGCGTGGTGACGTTTCGGCCACGACCAGGCTACCGAAGCTCGTGCAATGGTCTGACATCATTAACCCGACTGTATCCCTCTCCTTCTTCGGCTAGCGAGATCGTCGTGGATCTTGAGCACGTCCACCTGAAAGCGGGAGCCATGGAGGCACCACTCCGAAGCACCCAGGTGCGAAACAGCACGGCCGCGGAGGCATATCATCGTCTGGAAAATTCCGGCAAGATCGTGATTGTGCCGTACGTGGACAAAGACGTCGCGCTCGCGCCGGGCCAGTAAGTAACCGTGTACCACGTCGGGACCCCTGCCGGGCTCCGCCGGGAAGCACCGGGGAAGTACAATGGCGTCGGACCCTTTAACAAAGGAGACTCTCGAAGGTGGCCCGTCGCATCTTTGCGCTCTTGCCGATTCTCGTTGCCCTCTCTTGCCTTCCATCAGGCGCTGCGCCGCCTCCCGCCCACGATCAGTTCCACGTCGCCGTCTACATCCCCGTGGGCGCGGTAGAGCAGATGAAAGATCCCGTCTGGCTTCGGAAAACCTGGACCGAAATCTCCAGCCAGGTCAAAGTCGACAAGGTCTACATCGAAACCTATCGCAGCGGACTCGTCGCCGATGATGCCCTCATCGATTCCGTCAAGAAGTTCTTTGTCGATCAAGGCATAGAGGCCGCCGGCGGCATCGCCTATGTCGGCGGTGGCGACAATGCGGGCCGCGTGGGCAACTTCAAGGTCACCCAGAAGGTCGAACCCGGCCAGTTCATCTCCCTGTGCTACACCGACCCCGACCAGCGGGAACTCGTCCAACATCTCGCCGAGCTCACCGCGCGCCATTTCGACGAGATCATCCTCGACGACTTCTTCTTCTACAACACCAAGACCGCCTCCGACATCGCCGCCAAGGGCGGCCAGAGCTGGACCCGTTTCCGCCTGGCCATGATGGATGACGTTTCCCGCGACCTCGTCGTTGGCGCGGCCCGATCCGTCAACCCCAAGGTCAAAGTCATTATCAAGTTCCCCAACTGGTACGAGCACTTCCAGGCCAACGGCTACGACCTCGACCAGGAACCCCGGATCTTCGACGGCATCTACACCGGCACAGAAACCCGCGATCCCGTTTACAACGATCAGCATCTCCAGCAGTACGAGAGCTACGAAATCTTCCGCTACTTCGAGAACATCGCCCCCGGACGCAACGGCGGCGGCTGGGTCGATACGTACTGCTGCCGCTATCTCGACCGTTATGCCGAGCAGCTATGGGACACCATGCTGGCCAAAACCCCGCAGATCATGCTCTTCCAGTACAGCGATCTGCTCCGTGCCGCTCAGGCCGGCGACAGAAAAGCATGGAGCAATCTCGACACCACCTTCAAAATGGCGGAGCTCGACAAGTGGAGCGCCCGTGGCGGCGCAACCGGCCAACCCAGCTATGCGGCTGTCGCCGGTTATTCGCTCTCTCAGGTCAATGACGTAGTAGGCAAGCTCGGCAACCCCGTCGCCATCGCTAACTACAAACCCTATCAATCCACCGGTGAAGACTTCCTGCCCAACTACCTCGGCATGATCGGCATCCCCATTGAAATGTACCCCGAGTTCCCCACCAAGGCCAAAACCATCCTGCTTACCGAGGACGCCAAGTTCGACCGGCAGATCGTCGGCAAGATCAAGGCGCATCTTCTGCAGGGAGGAACGGTCATCATCACCAGCGGGCTTCTCAAAGCCATCCAGGGCAACGGCCCCGGCCAGATCGGCCAAATCGCCGAGATCGGCGTCACCGGCAGCCAACTCAGCGCCGATCATTACCAGGGCTTCTTCGGCATGACCGGCGGCCCGCTCCCGCACAACATCCTTCTGCCTCAGATATCCTTCCAGACCAACGACGCGTGGCCCGAGGTGCGCCTCACCGCCAACGGAAACGGTGCACCGCTCCTCCTGCAGGACCATTACGCCGACGGTCTTCTTTACATCCTCGACATCCCCGACAACCCGTTCGACCTGTATGACCTGCCGCAGCCGGTCCTCACCTCGCTTCGCCGCTTCCTCCTGCGTGGCTTCCCGGTGCAGTTCGATGCGCCAAGCCAGGTAAGTCTCTTTCTCTACGACAACAACACGTTTGTTACCGAGTCGTTCCTGGACCACCCTGCGGCCGTTACCATATCCCTAGCGGGCACGGGTCACCGCCTTCGCAATCTCGTCACCGGCCAAACGCTCGCCGGCCAGGCGCCGCCTCCCATCAAGACCCCGTTCGGGAGACCAATACCGCAGCCTCCCGCCACGGAATTTCACCTCACCGTGCAACCGCACAGCTTTGTAGCCTTCGCCGGCGAATAACGACACTCACTCCTACGGAGTGGGTGCCGCGGGAAGCCGGAATTCCTCAAAATTCTTGCCGAGTTCCAGGCAGATGGCTTCGACCACAAGCTCGTGATCTGTGCGCTGCGGAAGGCCGGAAACGGTGACGCAGCCGATGATGCCTGTTCCGGCGGTGCGAATAGGGAAGCAGCCTCCGTGTGCGGCAAAGTCGATCGTGGGTAGGCCGTATTTTTCTTCCAAGGACGAGTTATTACGGGCCAGTTCGCGTCCGACGGCGTAGGAACTGCGATGAAAGCGCGCTGCCACGTTGACCTTGCGGCGGACCCATTCGGCCTGATCGGGTACTGCGCCCGGGAGCGCGCAACAAAAAAGCTGCTGCCCAAACCGCCGCACATCGATGACGAGCGGGTAGCCGCGCGCCACCGCCAGATCGCGGAGGCGTGAGCCAAGACTCCAGGCGCTTGTTTCGTCAAACTTCTCGAAGATGAGCTGCGATTCCTGACGGGCAATGGTGGCGAGATCGTCGGTCATAGTCATAAGTAGAAGCCGAAAGCTACCCATCAAGCAACCTCTTGGACACCAAGACGCCGTTCCCCGGCCGCGATAGACCCTACACCATTGAACTCGTTCACGATTCTCCCGGCCCGGCTTAGCTGTCGAATCCGCCACACGCGTGCTTGCATCTCACTGCGCGCAGGCCCCTCAGCCATTACCGCGGTAACATAAGCCATGGGACTCGCTCGATCCCGCATCACCGCCCAAGGTCAGATATCCGTTCCCGTGAATGTCCGCCGCAAACTGGGCGTCGGGCCGGGCTCCATGCTCGAATGGGTCGAGGAAGGCAATCGCATCGTCGTCCGCCGCGCCGGTCACTTCACGTCCGAAGACATCCACCAGGCGGTCTTCGGCGGCAGCCCCCCTGCCCCGCACACTACCGACAGCCTCAGGGACGGCATCCGCCACAACATTGAGCATCGTCATGCGCGCAGTTGATACCAACGTCCTCGTCCGCTTAATCGCCCGCGACGACCCCGGCCAGACCGCCTACGCCGAAACCTTCATATCGCCCGGCGCCTGGGTCTCCACGCTCGCTCTTGCCGAAGCTTCCTGGGTCCTCTCCTCCGTCTATCACCTCGCGCCCGCAAACCTCGCAAAAGCCATCGAAATGCTCCTCAACCACCGCGACCTCGTCATCCAGGACCCCACCGCCGTCGCTGCCGCCCTCGACCTCTACCGCTCCCGCCCCTCCATCCCCTTCTCCGACTGCCTCATGTTTCAACTCGCCCGTGAAGCCGGTCACCTCCCCTACGGCACCTTCGACCGTAACTTCGATAAACTCGAAGGCGCCCAGAAACTCTAGCCGCACCGACGCCCGTGGCCAACTCACAGCGCACCCTCCTCGCCATACTCCTGACCACGGCGCTCCACCCGCCCGCCCTCGCCAACGACACTCTGGCCACTTTGGGTGCCGGTGGCCTGATTCCCGTCGCCTCCAGCGCCATCGCGATGGAATCGGAAGACCTCGTCGTCTCCCTCGATTGAATCGCGATAACTTACACCTTCCGCAATAAGGACGCTCACGATATCGTTTCTACTGTCTCCTTCCCTCTCCCCACTCTCTAAGGCGACGACGTCGAAATCAAGCTTCGCGCCCTGAATCTCCCGATTTCCGTGCTCGACAAAAGCCTCGGCGCAAAGCTAACCGAACTCAATCCAACCAACCAACGCTCGCTCGAATCCGCCGGACTCATCGAGTGCGATCCTTCGGACAAGGGAAGC
This sequence comes from Acidobacteriota bacterium, assembly GCA_021788955.1. The sequence goes on along the minus strand of JAJYKC010000068.1, from coordinate 1,017 downwards.
CGCCGTTGTTGGGCCCGTTGGTCGACCCGGACGCAGTTCTAGTGGAAACAGCTCTTTCCCGCCGGCGCGGCAGTTCATTTCCACCAAACCTACCGTCCCTTCGCCGGCGGAGGTTACATCCCCTCGAACTACAGCGGTGCGAGAACCATCCGTCCTTACAGCGGCGGCGAGCAAGCCCTCGAAGCCATCCGTGATCACAAACGCCGGCACCCCGAACGGAAAGACATCCTGCTCTTTGCCAACGAGCTCGAATACATCCTCACCACCGCCAACAACTGGAACGGCCCCATCGGTAACTTCCACCTCACAGTCACTGCCGGTTCACCCGAAGACATCGTCCTCACCTTCATGCCCGGCTTGCAAGGTGTCTCCCCGCTCCGCTACGAGTTCGCGGAGGCGGGTTTCCGCCCGGCAAGCGAACTGAAACTCATGATCCTCAGCGGCCACGGTCGGTTTCCCTAACCACCAGCGGCGCTAAACTGAGGCAGGAGTCCCATCGTGTACTGCCCGAAATGCCACGTCGAATACCGGGAAGACTTCACCGAATGCGCCGACTGCCGCGTCTCGCTTCTCCCCGGAACACCCCCGCCGGTTCCCGCCGTCCACTTTGACCCCAACCTTGACTTAGTTGTCATCCTCGAAACGAACAACCGAATCCAACTCGCCCTCGCCACCGGCCTGCTCGAAGACGCCGAAATCCCTTACTACGTCCTCGGCCAGATCGCGACGCTGGTCACTGACGTCGACCCCTTCCTGAAAAAATGGGTACGCCTCCAGGTCCCACGCGACCAAGAAGCAGAAGCCCGCGAACTCCTCGACCCCGTTCTTAATCCCGTCGAACCCCCGCAGATCGTCGAGCCCTGACCCACCACCCGGATGCGCAGCTCAAAACTACGAGCTAAGGCCGGATGCCGGCCCGCGACCGCGAGGGAGCGGTCCCCGGTACGGCCGCCGATCGTGGTGGGTAATGGAGAGTGGAAGGAATGGTAAATTGAACGCGGGTTTATGCGGTGCGCA
>JAJYKC010000067.1 GCA_021788955.1 Acidobacteriota bacterium | reverse complement strand
CCCCCGGGCAGCGTGCTGGGGCTGATGCTGAGCGCCGCGGTGATGGTCAGCGTCGGAGTGATGCTGGCGGTCGCCGTGGTAGAATCGGTGACCTTGATCGTAACCGGGCCGTTAAACGGTCCAGTGGGAGTTCCGCTGATCGCGCCGCTCGACGAGTTAATGGTCAGCGGGGCGGGTAGATTCGTCGCCGACCAGGTGTAACCCGAACCGGAACCGCCGCTGGCGGTCATCTGCTGGTTGTATGCTACACCTACCGTGCCGCCAGGCAAGGTCGCCGGAGTAATGCTCAGGGTAGCTACCGTGACTTTTACACTGGCGTTCGCGGCCGAGAAATTCTGGTTGGTGGTGCTTCCTGTGATATTTGCAGTACCAGCCGCTACGCCGGTGATCTGTGCGGTCCCGCTTTTATCCCCTGCGCCAATGGTGACTTTGGAGGTCACGGTTGCAACAGCGGTGACATCTGAGGTTAAATTGATGGACAGGCCCCCGGTGGGCGCGGGTGCTGAGAGGAGTATGGTGAAGCTCTGTACCCCGCCCGCACCCACCGAGACGGCCTGAGGCGAGAAACTGACGGTGTTGGCCGTGTTCACCGTTAAGGACACAGCGCCGGCGTTGTAGCCGGGCGCAGTCGCGTTCAAGATAACGTTACCCAGCCCCGAGCCGGTAACGTTGAAGGTGCCTGTACTGGCTCCCGCTGGAATCGTAACGGTAATGGTGTTGCTACCGCTGAAGCTGAGCGCACCATCCGGGCTGGCAATAGAAGTAAGTCTGACGATGGTGCCGTTCGCCGGAGCCGGCGCCTGCAGGGTGATCGTGCCACTTACGGTCTGGTTCAATCCTATGGTCTTTAGACCGCCATCCAGAGCGACGGTGATAAGAGGTGTATTGACGGTAATGGTAAGACTCGTCCCGCTGTACCCGGGGGCGCTGGCGTTTATCGTTGCGGTCACCGAGCGGCGGTCCGTGAGAGACTGGGCCTCGATAATCACATTGACTGAGCCCGTGTTGGCCGGGATCGTGACGCTGCTGTTGGGAAGGTATTGCCCCGAAATCGTTTTCAACGCGATCGGCGAGCCGGCACCCTCCGGATCATCATAGCCGGTCAGCGACACGGTAACGGGATTAGGGCTGGGCGGGCTCAAAGTAATAGTAAGGGTTGCCGTTTGAAAGACGTATAGGCTGGTGGCGGTGGATGACAGACTAATCTGGGCTGTTCCGACGGGAATGCTGAGCGTAGCCGGAGCGCTGCTGGCGAACGCGTCCGTAACGATGAGCTGCGCCACATAGGTACCGGCCACGTCGGGTACGAAACTCGGAGCCGAGGAATTCACGCCTGTAAGCGAGGCGTTGCTTCCGGGGGGAACGCTGAGCGTCCATGCATAACTCGTGATCGGATCATTATCGGGATCGTATGACTTAGTACCATCCAGGTACACGGTGTACCCAAGATAAATACTGCCTTGATTTGTCAACGTAGGGACGGCGACCGGCGCCGTATCGGTGGTCGAGACCGTGACTGTTGAGGGGCTACTGGATTGAATGCCATTGTTGACAATAAGCTGCCCGACATATGTTCCCGGCAGATCAGCGACAAACGATGGATTCTGGATATTGGTTGCCGACAGTTTGGCTTTGCTTCCGGAAGGGAGCGTTGTCAAGGACCAGGCGTATGTCAACGGGAACGACTGGGGATCGCTGCCCGATCCGCTCAGTTGCACAAGGGAACCGGCGTGGACGGTTTGGTTCTGCCCGGCGCTGGCCGTAGGAGGCAAGGAATCGACCGTAGTAATCGTGACCGTGGCTGGCGTGCTTTGCATTGCTCCGTCAAATACGATCAATTGCCCCACATAAGTCCCCTGTACATCCGCAGTGAAGATGGGGTTCACTACATTAGGGTCGTTGAGGACGGCCTTGCTGCCGGGGGCACCGCTGGTATTCAGGCTCCAACTGTAAGTGAGGGAATGGTTGTCCGAATCGGTCGACTTTGAGCCGTCGAGTTGCACGAGTGCCCCGATCTTCACGGCCCCGTCCTGAAGGCCGCTACTACCGGAAGGGGCGAGATAGCTGGCCACCGCCACCGGAGGAGTACCGGTGGTAGTGATGGTCGTGGTCGCCGGCAGGCTGTCCGACTGGCCATCGTTGACCACCAACTGCGCTTTATAGATTCCAACAGCATCCACTACGAACCAGGGAGTTGGCGAATGTGGATTGTCGAGCGCCGCCGAACTGCCGGTGGGGCGGCTAATGAGGCTCCAGGAATAGGCAAGCGGCATTCCATTCGCGTCGGACGACCTGGTGCCGTCGAGTCTTGCCGTCGCCCCCACCTGGACCGTCTGGTTGGTGCCGGCGTTGGCGACCGGCGGCGAGTAGGAGGTACTCACGGTCACGGTTGCGCTGTCACTTGCCGAACCGGTGCTCACCGTAAGACGGATGGTGTACGTTCCAGGGGCATCGGCAACAAATGTGGTGACCATGGCGTTCGCGTTCGACAACACCGCATGGGAGCCGGACGGCAGTTGAACAAACTGCCATGCGTAGGTCATGCCGCCGATGCCGCCAACGTTCGTCGATCCGCTGCCGTTCAGGGTTACCGTGCTCCCAAGCGGAACGGTCTGGTTCGCACCGGGGTTGGCAAACGGCGCCTGAAAGGACCATTGGATGTCGCTCCAACTGAAAGTGCTCGTGCGATCCACCAATAATGTGAAGCTATCGCGGCTGTGGACTTGGCTATTGGCCGCCACAGGTGAGAAGTGGAGCGTTGTTTGACCGGCGACAACCTGGACGTTGGGAGTCAGGCTAGTCAGGGTAGCCGTCACGCCTGGCAGCGCGGGACCGGAATTCACGAGGTCCGCCGTATAAGTGACATACCATCGTGTCAGGTCATAACGTTGTTCACCCGCGAGCTGGTAGTTCGTGATGGAGAAGCTGGATGTGCCGCCCTGCCCAAATGCCGCAGGCGGAGCGAGCACGGAAAGCGCGATGGCAATCGCCGCAACAGAATACACGTATCGCATAACGACCTCGCTTGAGATCTAAGCCGACGATCTTGCTGAATTTGCATGGGCCGTTTTTACCGGGCGGCGTTGTCGGCCCGCTAAACGCCGCCCGCGACCAGCACTAGGCCAAGGAGCCTAAGATCCCCCGGCGCCGACGTCGCGATGACGCCGTCCTCCGATCGGCGGTGAATCCGGAATTCAGTTTTCCGAAAGCTCCCGGCTGGTCAAATTGCCGATGAAAACATGATTGCAGTTCCCCAGCGCCTGTGAAGATAAGATCTCCGCTGAATGGGCCCGCCAGATTCGCCTTCAGCATATTCACTGGGGGTTCTCCTTGCTAATGAACGCGTGCGTGGTCCCAAGGCTGGCCGGTTGCGCCGGTGCCGGATGCCGCCGCTCGATTCATCGCTGCGCTTAGCTCCTCGCTGATGACGGCACGGAGCCTTTCATAGGTGGCGTTTCCGCTCACGTAGCGGCCATTGACAAGAAAGGTGGGCGTGCCTTGAAAGCCCAACGCCACGGCTTCGTCGTACTCGTTCTTCACCCGGCTGCTCATCTGGCCCGTATCCAGGCAAGTGTCGAACGCCTTCGTATCCAGCTTCAGATCGCCTGCATACGTTTTGAGCGCTGCCGGGGCTAACTCCTGCTTCGCAAAAAGCTGATCGTGATACTCCCAATACTTACCTTGCGCGCCGGCGCACTGCGCGGCTTCCGCCGCTTTTTGGGAGTCGGGGTGCATGGTCAGCGGAAAATCCTTGTAGGCGAATGCGATTTTACCCTTGAATTCCGTCTCGAGTTTCGAGATGACAGGCTGAGCTTGCCTACAGTAAGTACACTCAAAATCCGCGAATTCCAGCAAGGTGATGGGGGCATCGGCCGGTCCACGGCGCGGGACGTCTGTCATGGAAATGGGTGCTCTTGGCGGGGGTAGGCGAAGGACAATGGAAGATCGGCTGCGCAGCGACTGGAGATAGGCGGCCTTGGCTTTCGCCAGTCTTCGTTCGCGTAGCGCGTCTAGAATTTTTTCGCGGACTGAGTCGTATGAAGCGGTGGTATCCAGACCTTCGTAGTACACGCGCAAGGCCTCTTCCGAGGGATCTTTGGCGATGGTGGCGTTAACGTGCCGATCGAGTAACTGTGGAACGGTAACTCCTTCGCTCTGGGCTTGCCGTTCCAGTAAATATTTCTCAACGAGTCCTTCAATTGCCTTCCGTTCGGATTCGTAGTAAGTAGTTTGGGCTTGGAACAAGGCAGGGGCGTTCTTCTCCACCAAGTCCGCCATTGTCAAGTTGGTGCCGTCGACTTCGACGAGAACAACGTCGTTGGCTGGCCGGTCGCCTGCGTCGGATGCGACCGCGGGGAGGCACAACAGCACTCCGCAGATGAACAGCCTGGTTTTTCTTGTTTTCTCCATGATCTCCTCTCAGCATTTGTCAAATCGAGCAGAAAAAGGGGGGTAACCGGCATAAGCCGGTTACCCCGTCTAGGAATTAACCCCGACCAGAGTTACATCTTTGTGGCACCGAGCGCTCCCTTTTGGCAGGACGCGCACTGTCCGAACTTGCTCAGATTGCCGATGATGTTGGCGCACCGATTGGCAAGGCTGGCGAGCTCACCGCTACTCAGAGTCGCGGGAAGGAATGGCGTCTCCGTCGTGACATAACCGGTGCCCGTCGGCGGCGCATGCAGGGTGGTCCCGAAAGCAACATAGCCGCCCACGAGGTTGGCCGTGTTCACGAGGGCCGCAGCCTGGCTGCAATCCGCAGGCGTGCCGGCCGCGCCCGCCTGGGTGCCCAGCAATTTAACCGTCACTGAGGTGGGAATCACCTGGGTCGCGGTGTTGGACGTGATGTCCCGGTTGACGCCCAGGTTTCTCACCTGGTTCGGGGTAACCAGGCATGAGCAGCAGGAAATCATCTCCTCATTCTGGTCGAACGCATAGACATTCACGCAGATGTTTCCGACTGTTGGTCCCATGCCGGGTCCGAGCAACGGAGCGCCGTTCAGGCCATCGTTGACGATGTCGATATACGACTCACCCTGACCCAGGTTAGCCGCATACCTCACCTGAAAAGGCACATCAGTTGCCGCCGCCGTAACGGGCGGAATGGTTTGAGCAAAGGCGACCATCGAAATCAAGAGGGCCGCCAGAATTACGTTTCGCAGGTGCATGTGGGTTCCTCCGGTAAGAAAAAGTATCACTACGCTGACAAGTTCGCAATCGCCCAAATGAAATAGTCGGAAAGGTCTAATCCAAATGGGCAGTAAGATGGTTTCTAAAACGCTTCTCGCGGACATAGAAAGGGATGCGTTCAATAGATCGCGGGGTCAAACACGGCTAACGCGAGGATAGCTATTAATTAACGTTGTGTATTTCAACAATCTAATAGAATGTGTAGTATTTTGCACGTTCAACAATTAGCTCTGTAACGCAAAAAATAACTTGACAAAACTTCTTTTCAGACCCTAAAATCTGAAACTGCCCACGAATAAAAAAGATGGGCTGGTGCTGGAGCCGTCGGGTGCCTCATTTGAGGCAATTGCCGTCAACTTCGGAATTCTCCGGTAGGGCCGATGGTAGATTCAGCAACCAAACGGAAGGTTGAAGCTTGCTGGCTGGCCAGCCGGGACATTTTCCAGCCCACTACTACCAGTACTCGGGAGTTGTTGGCGCCCGGTTCCGCAGGAGTCATAGCGGATCAGCCCGAAGCGCGAAGGCCCCCGGCAGTTCTAGAGGGGCCAAGAAAAGCGAGCACCTGAATGGTTGTGCTGAAGCGGAGGTCGGTTCTGGTGACCTTTCGGGTTTCGGCTGAGGAGCACGAGGGGTTGAAGAGGGCATGCCTGAAGTGCGGCGCCCGGAGCATCGCCGATTTTGCCAGGGCGGCGGCTTTGCAGAAGGTTCATACGCTACAGGCTCCCGAGGGCAACATCGCGGGGGACCTGATGACGGTGAGCGAAGCACTTCGGGATTTAGACACGATCCTGGCGGATACGCGTGGGCGGATTCGGGCAGTTCTGGGCCCGGCCATCCATGTGGAAGGTGAGGCAGCGGCAGCACGCCGCGAAGCCGGGCGGGAGAACAAATGAGCGTCCGGTTATTAATGTTGCCGGGAGGCAAACCTGGCCGGCGCCGGATGGGCGCATGCGTTACCTTCTGTTGCACGCTGCTGTTGGGCGGCGCGCCTCAGACAGCTCATGCGAGTTTCTACGCCTTCAGCAGCACTCTGCTGACGGCGCCGGCCACGTATGGCAACTGGACCCTCACCGACGCATACAATTATGGCGGGTTGCCCGGCGCATCGGGGGCGGGCACTGCCATATCCCCAAGCCCGGGCACGATTGTCTTGACCGGTATAAACGATGGGAGCTTCGTGCCCGGGTGGACGGGGCTTACGATCCCTGCGCTCGGAAATGGTCTTTTTCAGTTTGACTATTCATTCAGTACGGTGGACGATCCACACTTCCAGTATGCCGGGTTCATAGTCGGAGGTTCCCGTACGCAACTGGCGGATACGAGTGGTCAGGCGGGAACGGCATCGATATCGGTGTTTTCCGGTGAAGTCATCGGCTTTTACGCAGGAGGGGACGATCAGGGCGGGCGCCACGGGGTCCTCACGATTACGGACTTCAGCGCTCCGACCCCCGAACCGGGTAGTTTTCGACTCCTGCTGCTTGCGGGCGTGGTTCTAGGGGCCGGCCGCCTGGTCCGGCATTCACGGCTCCGGCTACGCCCGAGGAAGATTGCAGTTGCCGCCGCCGTAGCGGCGTGCTTGTCGGTGCCAGGCTCGGCGCAGCAGGTGTATTACACCGGAATCAATGTTACCGGGGCGATGATGTTAACCGGAATGACTAATGTAAGCCAGCAGGCGACCAGTTTCGCCGCGGGGGAAAGGCTCTTAAGCCGTGACTTGCTGGAGAGTCGTGACCACCTATTGCGATTCAAGCGGGTGGCCGAAAAACTGAGGATGTCGTCCCCCCGGCCCCACCCTTCCCTCACGACGCCGTCATCGCCGGAAGCGGAGGCGGCATTGGGGGCTATGACGGCCATGCCGGGCAGTACCGCACTAACGGTCCTGCAGTCTCCCGGCACCCCGGGTTTCAACGCTCTGTCCCAAATGGACCAGCGGCTCGCCTACAACGGTGACCAATTTAACATTGAGCCACCGTCACCCAGCATTGCCGCCGGCAATGGATACGTACTCGAAGGCGTAAATGATGCGATTCAGGTCTATACTACATCCGGTACACCCATGCTCCTGGCTGTGGTCGCTTCCAATCAATTATTTGGCTTGGCTCCCGCGATCAACCGCACCACCGGCACGTACGGCCCCTATCTAACCGACATGCACGTGTACTTCGATCTGGCCATGAACCGCTGGCTGGTGATGCAGTGGTCTCAGGACAATGATTTATACGGAAACTCACTGCCTTCTTCTCATCTGTACCTTGCGGTGAGCCAGACTGGCGATCCGACGGCGAACTACAACATTTATGTCATGAACACGACCAATAGCGGCCACCCCGGGTGCCCGTGTCTTCCCGATTACCCGCAGTTCGGCGCGGATCAGTATGGTTTGCACATCACATGGAACGAGTACACTCCGAATATCGTTTTCGTAGACACGGCGGTTCTGACACTCTCGAAGGCATCGCTCGCCGCGGGCAGCGCCGTGCCGACTGCCTTTCAATTCCTACTGCCTTACGTTACGGGTTACGAATTCTCGCTGCTGCCGGCGACGACTCCATCGGGCGCAGCGAATGCAGTAGGGACGGGAGGAATAGAGTTCCTGGCGAGCGCTGTCTCCTCGGTTTCCTTCGGCAATCGGATTGCTCTCTGGGCCATGTCCGATACCAGTTCGCTGGTTACCCAGAATCCCAACCTGACTTTGACGCAAGTCTTGATCCCTACGATAAGCTACACCGCGCCGCCGGTTGCCGCGCAACGCACCGGTCCGACGCCATACGGCTCCAGCCTGAGCCCTCCGGCGCGGCTTGAATACCTGGATGGTGGAGACACCCGCGTGCAATCTCTTTGGTACGCCGCCGGGCTGCTGCACATGACGTTCGCAACCGGGGTGAACGATGCGAACGGGACTCGAGTGGTCGGGGGCGCGTACGTGGTGCTTTCTCCCACCTACCGCAGCAGTGTGCTGGACGCGCAGGTAATGAATCAAGGGTACCTGTTCGTCAATGGGAACAACCTTTTACGGCCGGCGCTCGCCGTGAATGCGCAGGGCGCCGGAGCGATTGTTGTGACGCTGGTGGGAGTCAATTACTATCCCAGCGCTGCGATCATTCCTTTCACAGCACTTTCCACGCCATCGACGCTTCAAGTGGCCGCTGCCGGCGCGCTTCCGGAAGACGGGTTCAGCGGATATCCGACCGGCGGCGGCTTTGGCGTGGCCCGCTGGGGAGACTACAATTCGGCAGTCGCCGCCAGCGATGGCTCACTTTGGATGGCGGCGGAGTACATCGGTAACTATCCGCGAAGCCCTTATGCCAACTGGAACACCTATGTTATTCATACACAACCCTGACCGGAACCCTGGTATTGCACCACCGGGCTCCCGAAACGATGACCGGATCGAAGGAGAAG